>NZ_CP125984.1:3022500-3279093 GCF_050859005.1 Sporosarcina sp. UB5 | reverse complement strand
TCTAAAAGCAACGGGCTCTCGATGACCCTGGAATACACAAAAATCGACTTCAAACCTGTGTTGAGTGACGACCTTTTCGTGTTGGACATTCCTGAAGGGGCTGCCGTGGAAGTGATGGATGTAGCTAGCATGAGTCCTAAAGCCGTGACAGTGGAAGAGGTGAAAGAAGCACTCGGATTATATTACCAAATTCGCGAGACGGAGGAGCTGAGGCTGTCAGCGATAACTGTTCTTGAAGGCTTGGAAGAACGTCCTGAGTTCTCCTTTGAATATACGATAGACGATATCCCGGCATTCTCTGTCACCGTATTTAAAGAAATGTCGAATGTCGTAGATTTTGGCGGCGTGTCCAATGAGGAAGAGATAACGATTCGTGGGAAGAAAGGGACGAAAACGGTTTTTGGCGACTTCCGAATGTTGAACTGGGTAGAAGACAGCTTGCGGTATAGTATCATTTTGCACAATCCTGAACTCGGGTTTGAGGAAGTGCAGCGTTATTTAGAGCAGATGGAATGATATGTTGGGTGCTAGGTTTTCGTTGAATACGAGACTTGGCACCCAACAATTTTTTTGGGGGGAAACACATGAATTATCTTTATCTTGAAAATATATCGCGATATGTATAGAGTATAAGGAAATATATGTTTATTCGTGTAGTGCCGAATCTACGATTGAACTACATGTGAAATGAGGGGAGTTTGGTGGGTGTGTTTTTTGTAATCGTAATTTTGATCATATTTTCGTTCGACTTTGCAAAAATTAGAAAGCAAAATCAAACCATAATTGAACAAAATGACAAGGTTATCTCTCTATTAGAGGAGATTAAGAATAAACAATAGCTTGTGTTTGCAGGGCGCGTGTTTTGCTAGGTTCATGAACATTATTAAGCATATCGTGAAGTTAGTTGAAAGATAGTAGAAAGGGATGGGGTTACTAATGGGAAGGAAGTTGTTACTAACAATTTTTTTATTGAGCTTTGTATTATTACTCATTTCACTTAAACTATTTTGGAATATGGGGATTTTTGTTGATGAGTATAATTTAAGCCCTAACATTGTTAATGGGGGCGACTTTTGGCTTGTAATGGATTGGTTACGGTTATTATTACTGTTTTTGTTGTGCATTGCATCTGGTATTAGTGTTTTCATAGGCAAACAGCAACAGTAGTCGGATGCACCTAGAAACAAAAAGTATTAAGAATAAACGCACCTAACATAAGGGGTAATTTGTTTAAGAAACATGGACATAACATATATTGAATGATCCATAAGTTATGTCCTGTACATCTTATTCTCAAATCTTACTTAATAAATTTCTCAATCTCATCCTTATGATCTTCCACTAATGTATCCAATAACTGATTAATTTTTTTGTCGAATTCCTCTGCCTCATCGACCTCAACAGATTCAAATGGCTGCCCGAGCTTCTCTTCAATGTAAGCAATCATATAAGCGCTTATTTCGCTCATTATTTCATAATGTTTAACGATGTACTCATCAGGATCCATATTTAACTTTTTAGCCTGTGAATCTGGAAACTGGCGCATCTCTTTTGCCATTTCGCTGTCGTCATCTTTTGAAGGATAATGCTCAACGACTGAACTTTTCGTTTCCTGAATTTCCTGTAGCTTTTCGGAAACATCGAGATTCAATCTCTTTGCTTCTTGCACGGCTAATCTCGCTTTTATCATCCCATCAAGATTTTCTAAGACTTTATCATCCGGATATAAAAAACGCATTTCCCCGACTGTAATTTCTTCCCCTCGAACAATCGCTGCAACGTCTTCATCATCATAATTTGAAATGGAATTACAACCGGCCAGGATTATCAAACAAATAAACATAAAGCCTACCAATCTCTTCATTCATCCCACCCCTTCGTTTTAAATGAACACTCCCCATTCATTCACAAACAACTATTTGTCGTTCGAACGTTCCCTTTTTCGCTACACATCGGTCAACAATCGTGAAGCCTGCTTCAGTAATCATATGATCCATTGGCTCAATCGTGACAACGACAAGCTTCGAAGTAATCCGTCTAGCGTGTTTTAAAATATCCAATTGTCCTTCAGCGGAAATATGTGTAAATAAATTATAAGGCATGTCAATAATTGCTGCATCATATGTATCCGTCACTTCGGAAATCGGGCCTTTCCCAACTTCTCCTTCCAACCCGAAATGAGCGAGGTTCTTCCTCGAGCCAAGACAGACGAGAGGGTTAATGTCCCTTCCGACAATGTCAATGCCCATAGAACGCGCTTCGACTAAAACCGTTCCGATTCCGCAACACGGATCGATTGCACGAATTCCTTCAGGATGCGGGACAGCGATATTCGCGACGGCCCTTGCAACACGAGTGCTTAGTGCAGTCGAATACATATGAGGCTTTTGCATATGATATCGCCATATTGGCTCACTTTCTTGAACAATGCCGAAATACCAAATTCCTTCAAGCAAGACGACCCCGAAGTTAACTTCGGGGTCTAGTAAATCCGCTTCCCCTTGGATCACTTCACCGATTCTCCGTTCAAAACTGCGCCTCTCCGGCTGACGAAGTTTCTCAGTCGTGTCAAGGGCAATCGAATTTAGACAAGTCACTTTGAATGTTTTATGGCTAACAAATTCAGATGCTTGCTCGATAATATCGTCTAATTCACTTCCAGAGAACAGGACTTCGAGACGCTCCTTCATGAAAGGGCTCCTGCTCGGATCTATCTTCACATTGCTCTGAATGACATTCGATAGACTGTCAAAGCCGAAAAAGGCCCTCATTTCTAAACGGCATAAATCATGTTCGTCCATTTGACGGACGTATGTGTAGATAAATTCATTATTATCAACTTCAAATGCATGCTTCAATTTGCTGCCTCGATTGCTTCTAGCAATTTGTAGATGAACAGATAAGCGAGAACCATCGCATCTTTTATTGCCATATCCTTATGGAAGCCGTCTAGTTTGTCGAGCGGAATATTGACATCCCAAAGCCCATCCTTATCAGAAAACATTGCGCTATATGTTTTCAAACCGACATTCGCATCCAAATAGTCTTTCAGGAAAGTGCCCCATTTTTTCTGCACTTTCAAACCGAATAGGACAGTGAACGTCCCAAAAACATCATCCACTTCAAAAGCGATGCCATCGACACGGATCGTTTCGAAAGCATTCGATTCGACGTACAAAAATTCATCGACATTTTTCGAGAAATAAGAGACCGGTTCATTCATGAATGACTCTGGTTCTTCTTTAATCAGTTCTTCTGTCTCTTTTAAGCATCTTTCAATGACTGGAAAGCTCCAATCTTTATTAGTTACATCGGTATTTTCATCTTTAAACATGGAATACACTCCTTTTCATTCACAAGTATACATCACATCATAGCTCATATGCCGGATTATTCGCCCGGATACCATGGATTCAAATGGATGAGCACTTCATCCACATCTGCGTGTTCATTTTTGATTAGATTGCGTATTTTACTTGAAATATCATGACCTTCCTGGATCGTTAACGTTCCGGAAATGCCAATTCTTAAGTCAACAAGTACATAATGGCCATGCTCCCGCGCGCGTAGACGGTCAATCCTTTTCACTTCAGGGACTGTACGAATTAATGCTGCAAATTCCTGAAGACGTTCTTCCGACACATTCTTCTCCATGAGAATATCCATTGACTCTTTTCCGATTTCGTATGCAAGCCTAAGAACGAGCACCGAAACGATGACCCCTGCAAACGGATCTCCGTATAACAGAATCGGGATATTGTAGGCATCTCCAATCAATGCTAAACCGATACCAACAACAGCGGCGAGGGAAGCATACACATCTGCCAAATGGTCGTACGCGGTTGCTATTAACCCTTTGCTATTCACTTTTTTCCCGATACGCATCGTGTATACATAGAGAGACTGTTTCCAAATAAGGGAGATGATGGCGGTAGCTAATGCAATGACGCTTGCTTTCGCAGGCACTTCAAAAAATGTTTTGACAGCTTCATAACCGATATATACAGCAGCAATCCCTAAAATAATAGCAACAATGCCGGACCCGATGACTTCGGCTTTGCCATGGCCGTAAGGATGGTCGTCATCCGCAGGTCTTTGGGAAAATCGCATCGATGTCAAGGCTGCTGCAGAAGCGACAACATCGCCTGCGTTATGGAAGCCATCCGCTAGCAAGACGGGACTGTTGAAAAGTACACCGACAAGTATTTTCAAGACGGTTAACACAATATTGCTCATTAAGCTAATCCAAATCGCAAAGACAGAAGCGATAGAATGGTTTTGATTCGTCGTCATTTCATAGGCCTCCAAGCTAATTTTCCCCGGGGAAACAAAAACCCCTGACATATTGTTGTCAAGGGCTGGGTAAAATATAAGTTATAGTTGTATGTAGTTTTGAATTTCATTATGTCATCACTCTTTTTTCGTCAATGATTCCAGCATATCATTTACGACTATAACGAGCAAGGAATTGGCAATGTAATAAACTGGATGGAGACAAACCGTTTCAAATTTGATTGCAATTGGATGGGCCGTTAATTATAATACAATAAAATAAATAATAATACATAAGAGAGGTTGATGCGACATGAAGCTTTGGGGAGGAAGATTTACAAGCCGTGCGGATGAAATTATGGAGCAATTCAACACGTCATTGCCTGTTGATTATAGATTGTTTAAAGAAGATATTACCGGGAGTCTCGCGCATGTCACGATGCTCGTCCATTGCGATTTGCTAACACCTGAGGAAGGAGAACTGCTCGTTCAAGGGCTCAGATCCATCTTGCAAGATATCGAAAATGGCGAACTAGTCATTGAAGGGGATTATGAAGATATCCATTCATTCGTGGAAATGCATTTAACTGAGCGAATTGGGGAAACAGGGAAAAAGCTCCATACAGCACGAAGCCGAAATGACCAAGTAGCGGTCGATATGCGCCTATATGCAAAGAACAAAGCAGTTGAGGTAATGGATGGACTTCAGTCGCTAATTGATTCCTTGCATGCAAAAGGGGCAGCGAATAACGTCATCATGCCTGGATACACGCATTTGCAACGAGCGCAAGTCGTTACATTTGGTCATCATTTAGGAGCATATGAGCAAATGTTCAAGCGTGATAAGAAACGCGTTGGCAATGCACTTGAGCTACTCGATGAAAACCCGTTAGGTTGCGGCGCACTTGCCGGGACAACACATGCAATCGAGCGAGAAGTTACAACAAGCTTATTAGGGTTTTCGAAACCCGTCGATAATTTTCTCGACGGTGTGAGCGACAGAGATTATTTGCTAGAGCTCATGTCCGACTTCTCTATTATCATGATGCATTTGAGCCGTTTAAGCGAAGAGTTGATTCTTTGGAGTAGCCAGGAATTTAAGTTCATTACGATGGCGGATGCCTACTCTACGGGCAGCAGCATTATGCCGCAAAAGAAAAACCCTGACGCGGCAGAACTGATCCGAGGCAAAACCGGAAGAGTTTACGGTTCATTGTTCTCATTATTGACGACATTGAAAGGCTTGCCGCTCACGTATAACAAAGATATGCAGGAAGATAAAGAGCAGTTCTTTGACGCGCTCGACACTGTATTGGATTGCATGGAAATTATGTCGAAGATGATCGACACATTGCACGTGAATGCAGACAATATGAAAGCAGCTATTAAAGGCGGCTTCCTGAATGCAACCGAAGTGGCTGATTACTTAGTAGCGAAAGGCACTCCATTCCGTGACGCACATGAAATCGTCGGGAAAATTATCATTTATTGCGAATCTGAAAAGAAAGCGATTGAGGATTTGACCGTTCAGGAGCTTACGGAGTTCAGTGATCTAATTAGCGACGATATTTACGACTATATCGATTACGAAAACATATTGTTGAAAGGGAACAAGGGGTTAATGAAGGAAGTAGGGAAGCGCTCATAAATGTCGGTTTCGCGTCCAAAACGATGCGTTCCGCGTCCAAAGCGGTGCATTCCGCGCCCAAAGTGATGCGTTCCGCGTCCAAAGAGATGCATTCCGCGTCCAAAGTGATGCGTTCTGCGCCCAAAGTGATGCGTCCCGTGCCCAAAGCGATGCGTTCCGCGTCCAATGTGATGCATTCCGCGCCCAAAGCGATATGCCCCGCGCCTATAACATCCAAAAGCCAGAGGGAAAACCCTCTGGCTTTTCTCATACCTTGTGAATTCTATACTCAATCGTCAAAAACGGAATCGAAAAAATCCACATTTCATGCTTGGCTGTCATTGACCCATCCGCCTCTTCTCGGACGACAAAGTTTTCTTCGAGCGGTAGTTTAAAATACGTCCCTAGCTTCGAAGTCAAATAGATTCCGGCGTCCGAAAATGGATCACTTTTCTTACTTGTCAGCTGCAAGTCGTTACCGATCTTATGCAGCTCCAATACACCCGTCATCGTCGAAAAGGGGAGCGGCAATGCGATATTCATGTATTTCCGTCCGTCATTACATTGATGAGAAGAGTAAAGAGCGATGAATGCATATTGTTCATTAACCTTCCTAATCCACGCCCGGACATCCACTCTGCCATCCAAGTCATTACGAACAGTCAAAATATCCCCAGTCAT
Source organism: Sporosarcina sp. UB5 (assembly GCF_050859005.1). GTDB lineage: Bacteria > Bacillota > Bacilli > Bacillales_A > Planococcaceae > Sporosarcina. The sequence continues at coordinate 3,272,513 of NZ_CP125984.1, read as the reverse complement.
TTCCACTTCATTCCGATGAATTGGCAAATTGATTTGCTCGGTTATTCGGCTAATGAATGAATAAAGAAATGCAAACGGCTGAAACCACTTATGCCAACGAACAGTTGCAAACAACCTATAGTCAATCGTATTCTCATAGAAATCAACAATGCGAGGAGATACCCCGTTAATCCGATAATGCTTCATGTCATCGACAAGCCCTCTATGCTGTCCGGGAGTGCCGAGCTGTTCGACACGCTGTTTTCCTTTAATCCCGCTAATAGGGAAATCTAGTTCCTTATAGTTAGAAGTAGGAACGGACAACGCCCATCCAAAAATGCCGAACAAAGCAAAGAGAATGCAATTCAAAATGCCATGAAAGCGAAGCATAAAGTCGATCGTAACAGAAGTAAGGCCGAAACCATTTCCGAGTACGTAGAGAAGCGAGAAAAAAATTGTCAAACTTAGCGATGTGAATGAAGTGACGATAAGCAATTTTTGCGTCCGACTCGCAAATTTAGTGCGCCATGCAATACCAATTATTCCTGCCAAACCGATAATGTAAAGAAGAACAGAAAACAACTCAATCCATCGTGAAAATGTAATGCCAATTGCGACTACCATTGGTGCAACTAATAATAGGATGCTAGAAATCGTATAGGAACGCGACTTATGCAGCCTCCCAAGAAGCCCAATGAAAACGGGCAAAAGGAATGCGGAGTAATGAAAATGAATGCCGGTGAGCCACGTTAATAATGGAGTGAAGCCAGTATCAATGTCAGCTACATAGGCAAAAAACCATCCACCTCCAAGAGCTATATACATCATCCCGAGGTCTATTGAAAACTCTTCGATCGTTGTAAATCCACGGCGCAAAAACCGGGACAATCCGTATAGCGCAATGCACAAAGTAAATGCGAAATAAAAAAATGCAAGAATCCCGGACCATTGTGGAGCAATCGTTTGAATCATTGTAATCGAAGCATAAGCTGGGAGTGCAACGTAGTAATAGCGCTTCGAAAACCAATCACCATTCTTCATCACAAATCGAAGAGCAATCGGGACATACAAGATCTGCGCAACTGTCAGCATTAAATAGGGCCACGGGTCTTTGCTGAATATGGCGACGCCCATAAATAATAAAAAGTGTATAAGAACGAATTTACGCATCTTGGACAAACTCCCCTTCATACGAAAAGACGTGGCCGATCAGTGGATTTCGTACGTTCACGTTTATTTGATAAACGGCATTTGCTTCATCATATCGTTCTGTTACCGTTGCTAAACCTTGCAATAGCTTCGGCAGCGGTACTTCAATTTTCCCGAGAACGAGACGTTGATTCAATGAACTGATCTTCAATGAACCGTCGTCCGAAACATCGAAAGCCAAATCGGAATAAACGAGAGGGGGCTCCCCGAGATAATCTTTAATGACGAGACGTTTTTCATCTAAACTCATTAACGCATTGAAATAGCGCTTTGTTGATCCAAATTGAAAGATGCGTTCCCAATGAATTTGGCTCTCGCCATTGTCCCCATGCCGTACAGTGTTTTTAATTAAAAACGGAATGTTCTTACCGCGCTCCGGGAAAAGGAGTTTCCAATTGACACCTAGTCGGAAAAGGGGATATAGCCACCTTGGGCCTCCTTTAATTTCCTTCATCGTACCTGTCGCTTTAAAACTACTTCCATCGGCAATGTCATAACGCATTTGAAGCATTGGATGCAAACGAGCAAAATCATCGCCAAGCACCTTTTTATAAATGGACATTCTATTCACCTTTTCCTTTTACAACTTTTCGCGGTCGGTAAACAATCGCTGCTGAAATACCCAATGAGGGAGAGGGCAATTAGTGACAGATTGAACGTCACAGGGTTGAATGGATGAATGGCCGCTTCAGGCGCAGTAATGATTGCTGCAATCGTCAGCATTGGAAAAATGGCTAACTGCAAAGCAAATAAATGCTTTTTCTTTTGATAAACAAGCAAGAGAATACCGAACAAAACTTCAGCGATTCCGATGCCGATCATCATAGCTGTTAGTTTTGAATCGTCTAATGGAAAAGCGCTTGCTAACATCCGCCTCTCTTCAAGATGATTGCCGATGATTTTTGGAATAAGGCCATGATAGATCCAAATGAATGCGAAAAGAATTGCGAGTCCGTACGTCGTGAAAAAGCGAAAGTATTGTGATCGAGGAGATTCCCCTTTTTCAAGCCATCTTTTCAATACATCGAAACTGAGAGCGGTTCCCCATCCGATGATCGGGCGAAAGACGAAAGCATCGAACACTTTTCCGAGCGACCCGAAATTCGCATCATAATCGTATTGTGTGAGGAATTTTGTCCCTTTTTGTTGGGACTCATATTTCCAATACCCTTTCCCTTCCTTAATCGGCGAAAACCATTGATTCGTTCCGAAATGAAGCGAAGACGACCGAGTGCCATCTCCTTTATTGAATGTCCCCGTACTTTTCCCCCAGCCTTCAACGGTGAGAAGGGGAGTGACGGTCCGTTTGTATGTAAACATTTGCGGCTCATCGTCCTTCTTCGGCAAATAGGTAATAGATGAAAATCGCAAATCCCATTGTGAATGCAAGTCGGGATCTTGTGTTGCATTCCACACGTCATCAATGTTTGCATCAATTTCTATTTCAACGTATATCGGCTTCTGTTTCATAAGAATCACCTCATTAGTAAGACGATTTAGAGAATGGGATGTTCCAAGAATATGATTTTTCTGCATATCGATCATTTCCCGGCAGTTATCGTTCATTTCCCGGCAGTTATCGTTCATTTCCCAACATTTATCGATCAATCTCGAGGAGATATCAATCATTTCCCAAGATTTATGGTTATTTCAGGACTTAATGCCTAGTTCTTTCCCACTAACACCATGAAAAAAAGGAGCCGCTAAGCTCCTTTTTTCATCCCATTATATTGTAGCCACCATCGACGTAAATAACTTCGCCGGTTACACCGCTTGAAAGATCGCTTAACATCGCAATCGACATCTTCGCGACTTCCTCATTTGTAATATTGCGTCTCAAAGGAGCTTTCTCTTCGATTTGTCCTAAAATCTTATTGAAAGTCGGAACGCCTTTTGCAGAAATAGTCCGGACCGCACCTGCTGAAATCGCATTGACACGGATTTCTTCTTTCCCTAAATCGTTTGCTAAGTAACGGACGGACGCTTCCAGAGCAGCCTTCGCCACACCCATGACATTATACCCGTCGAGCACCCGTTCAGCACCTAAATAGCTCATCGTAATGATTGAACCGCCTTCCGTCATATAGCGACGTGCTTCTCTTGCAGTTGCAATGAGTGAGTAGGAACTTGAATCTTGTGCGTATGCATAGCCGCTTCTTGATGTTTCAACAAAATCATTTCGTAAATCTTCAGAGTTCGCAAAAGCGATAGAGTGAACGATTCCGTGGATTGTGCCAAGTGTTTCGCCGATGGATGTGAATGCTTTCTGGATGCTTTCATCTTCATTCACATCACATTGAACGATCATTTTCGGTTCAAGTCCATTGCTTTCCAAAGCTTTCTCGAGCCTGTCGAGTGAACGTTCCTTGCGATACGTGAAAATGACGTTTGCTCCGATTTCAAAGAGGGACTTTGCAATGCCCCAAGCAATGCTTCGCTCATTCGCCACACCCATTACGACAATGTTTTTCCCTTTCAGCTTCAATAAATCTTCCATAGTGACCTCCTTAATCGATAAAAACTATCACCTAATATTAGTACCTGATAATAACAATAGTATAGCATACTCTTCATTCATTCAAAACTTCAATTCTAAAGGGGAATTAAAAATTCTCTACAAAATTTATAAAAATACAGTTGACTTTATATTTATGCATGCGTATACTAACTTTAACGATCAAAGGGGTGGGGACATGAAGATAGGAATTATCGGTGCATCCGGGTACGGCGGGCTTGAATTGATTCGATTGCTACACAATCATCGTGAAGTGGAGCAAGTCGATTTATTCACATCATCTGATGAGGGGACATTGTTTTCCGACAAATATCCACATACAACAAACATGTATAATCAACCTCTTCTGAAAATCGATTATGCACTGTTAAACAGCTATGATGTCCTTTTTGCGAGTACGCCAGCCGGTGTGACGAGTCACTTGTTGCCCCCGCTCATCGGTAATGGACCGAAACTGATCGACTTGTCCGGAGATTTTAGATTGAAGAATACCGCGGACTATGAGCAGTGGTACAAGAAAACACCTGCACCAATTGAAGTGGTCGAGCAAAGCGCATACGGATTAACGGAATGGAATTCGGAAGCGATTAATAAAGCGCAGCTCATCGCAAACCCAGGCTGCTATCCGACTGCTGTGCTCCTTTCTATATTGCCACTTATAAAAGAAAGATTGATAGATGCATCAGCACTCGTAATCGATGCGAAAAGCGGAGTGTCGGGTGCCGGGAATACGCCGGGACCGATGACACATTTCAGTGAGACAAATGAAAATTTCTCCATTTATAAAATTCATGAGCACCAGCATATCCCCGAAATCGAACAGGGGATTGAACAGTTTGGCATTCAAAAATATCCGGTGACATTTACAACTCATCTCGTTCCAATGACGAGGGGCATTATGGCGACTAGCTATGCTCCAGTAAATGAGGGGGTTACGGAAGGGCAGCTTGTCAATTGCTTGAAGGAAACGTATGCTAACCGGCCTTTTGTAAGGGTCATGGACGAATCGATGAAATTTTGCACGAAGCAAGTAGCCGGTTCAAACTACTGTGATATTCACGTGAAAGTCGATCCGCGGACGAACCGGGCTACGATTGTTTCGGTTATCGATAACTTAGTAAAAGGAGCTGCCGGGCAGGCTGTTCAAAATATGAATGTGCAATTCGGGTTGGATGAAACGACAGGTTTGACACAAGTACCATTATTTATTTAACAAGAGGAGGAATTGGCATGGCGGTAGCGGTTCAACAAATAAAGCGTGTTTCAGGAAAGAATATCGTAACACCGAAAGGGTTTAAAGCGGTCGGCATCCATTGCGGACTAAAGCATAAAAAATACGATTTAGCGGTATTGCTCAGTGAAGTGCCTGCAAGTGTTGCCGGTGTTTTCACGACGAACGCTATCCAAGCAGCTCCTCTTGTAGTGACGAAGGACGTTGTACAGCAAACGGGTCAAATGCAAGCAGTCGTCATTAATTCTGGAAATGCGAATGCATGCACTGGAAAACAGGGCATGATTGATGCGCTTACGATGCAAGTGAAGACGGCTGAACAATTCGGTATCGCTACGAACTTGGTCGGAGTCGCGTCAACCGGCGTCATCGGCGAGAAATTGAATATGGAGCCTTTGCTGAAAGGAATCGGACAGCTAAAACCAGCGAGTACTTTAGAAGCCTCTATCCAGTTTTCACAAGCGATTTTGACGACGGATACCGTCATGAAAAACACGACATATCGTACAGAAGTAGACGGTAAAGAAATCATTATCGCGGGTACGGCGAAAGGTTCGGGGATGATTGAGCCGAATATGGCGACGATGCTCGGTTTTATAACGACTGATGCGAACATCAACTCTGATCATTTGCAGGACGCGCTGAAGTCTGTTACGGATGTAACGTTCAACTCGATTACAGTCGATGGGGACACTTCCACGAATGACATGGTCCTTGTGCTTGCGAATGGAATGGCGGAAAACGAACCATTAAGTCCAGCCCATCCTGACTGGGACTCTTTCATCCAAACATTGCATGCGGTCGCACAAGATCTTGCAAAAATGATTGCGAAGGACGGAGAAGGAGCAACAAAACTAATTGAAGTGCAAGTGGACGGAGCAGTAACGGATGCGGAAGCGAGAAAAATCGCTAAGACAGTCGTCGGATCTCCTCTCGTTAAAACAGCAATGTTCGGCTGCGACGCAAACTGGGGAAGGATTATTGCGGCGGTTGGCTATAGCGGAGCGGCTATCGACCCTTTAGGAATTACAATAATGATAGGCAATACACCCGTTGTGAAAGACGGCGAGCCGGTCACGTTTTCAGAAGAACAGTTGCTAATTTATTTAAAACAGCCTGAAGTGAAAATCTTTGTCGGGTTGAATAAAGGAAATGGACACGGAATAGCATGGGGGTGCGATTTGACATATGATTACGTCCAAATCAATGCATCATATCGGTCATAAGCGAATTGTCATTAAACTTGGGGGCAGTATGCTAGAAAGTTTACACAGTGATTTTTTTAAGAAATTCCATGAGATGCAAAGTGAAGGGTATGAAATCGTTATCGTCCATGGCGGCGGTCCTTCTATAAATATAGCATTACAGAAGAATATGATTGAGTCGACGATCGTCAATGGTATGCGGGTAACTTGTGGGAAGTCCATCGACATCGTGAAGGATGTATTAATCGGGGAAGTGAATCCATCGCTCGTTCATCAGTTGAATCGTGAAAGCATTGAAGCAGTCGGACTGAGTGGATTTGACGGTAAGCTATTGACGTGTACATTGTTGGATGAAGAAAAATACGGCTTCGTCGGGAATATCCAGGCTGTGAACGATAAACTGCTTGAGAAAATACTAGCAGCCGGAATTGTGCCGGTCATATCATGTATTGGCGCAACGAATTCCGGAAAGCCTCTCAATATAAATGCCGATACAGTTGCAAGTAAAGTCGCGCTTGCGATAGGAGCGACTAGCCTCGTATTTGTGACCGATACATCCGGAATTAAAATTGACAATGAAATCCAATCGGCCGTCTCGCCAAGTGAAATAGCAAACTGGATTGAAGCTGGCGATATATATGGAGGAATGATACCGAAAGTGCAAGCGGCAATGGACTGCCTGCATGCAGGCGTGCCATCCGTCCAAATTGTCGATCGTCATTTAATAGGCACGGTTATCGGACTTGAGGAGGTGTTCCAGTGAGTACGTTATTCAACAATTATGCACGGCGACCGGTTCACCTTGTAAAAGGAGAAGGGACGGTCGTTGAAGATTCAAACGGCAAGAAGTACCTCGATTTCACAAGCGGCATCGCTGTCGTCAGTCTCGGCCATGCACATCCAGCAATCGTCAATGCGATTCAGGTGCAAAGCGAAAAACTTTGGCATGTCTCGAATTTATTCGAAAGCCCAGAACAGGAAGAGCTTGCTGCTTCATTAATAAAAGATACGCATTTTTCCCATAGTTTCTTCTGCAACAGTGGAGCAGAGGCAAACGAAGCAGCCATTAAGCTCGCGAGAAAGCATACAGGGAAATCGACCATTATTACGTTCGATCAATCATTCCATGGCCGCACATTCGGAGCGATGGCGGCGACGGGCCAGGAAAAGATCAAACAAGGTTTCGGTCCGATGCTTGAAACGTTTAAAACGGTACCGTTCAATGATGTGGCGAAACTCGAAGCTGTAATAAATGATGATGTGGCTGCGATTATGCTTGAGGTCATCCAAGGTGAAGGGGGAATCCATGCGGTCACGCCTGAATTTGCTTCCGTCATTTCAAACATTTGCAAGTCAAAGGGGATCTTATGCATCGTCGATGAAGTGCAGACCGGTATCGGAAGGACCGGCACTCGGTATGCTTACGAGCAAACGGAGTTGAAACCGGATATACTGACGCTTGCTAAAGGATTAGGCGGCGGCTTCCCGATTGGAGCGATGGTTGGAACAGCGGATCTATTCGATTCTTTTGGACCGGGAACACATGGTACGACATTCGGCGGAAATCCGCTAGCTGTCGCTGTTGCCCAAACGGTCGTTGATTATGTATTTAATGAGAATTTCTTGAAGGAAGTTTGTAGGAAGTCCGATCTGTTAATTCGGAAATTGAATGACATCCTGCCGCCTGAAAAGTTCGATATTCGTGGCCAAGGATTGCTTATCGGCATCGATTGCAAAGGAGAGGTTGCTCCTTTCATTCGGCAAGCGGAAGAAGCAGGACTGCTCGTCGTGCAAGCGGGTCCTAATGTGATTCGTCTATTACCTCCATTGACTGTGAATGAAGAGGAAATCGATCAGGCAGTTGACGTGTTAACTTCCGTTTTGTTAGTGCCGACAACTATATAAATTCCTACTTGAATTAAAGCTCTTCTGTGAAAGGCCATTCAAATAGGTTGTTAACAAAAGCGGATCTCACGGACTGGGGAGATCCGTTTTTGTGTTTAGAAAATGTCCCCGTTATGATATGCTCATATAGCACAAAAACACAATAAAGTAGGCGATACGATGAAGACTACGGGGAATTCAACATACATAAAGAAACAAAAATTCGAAAAGAAAACATGGTTATTACTTATCGGCATTATTTTCATCGCATCGACACTTCGTTCACCTTTGACGTCTGTTGGCCCAATTATCGGCTCGATTCGTGATGGGCTCGGAATGTCGAATGTGCTAGCGGGCTTCTTAACGACAATTCCTCTTTTAGCATTTGCCTTTATATCACCATTTGCTCCTAAAATTTCAAAGAGATTTGGCATGGAACTTACGCTATTCATTTCACTTTTTATACTGACTGGCGGTATTTTACTCCGATCCGTCGGCTCCATTTTCTTTTTGGTTGTGGGGACGTTTCTTATCGGTGTTGCCATTGCGTTTGGGAATGTGTTATTACCAGCTTTAGTGAAACTAAGTTTTCCACTACATCTTGGAATTATGACGGGAATATACTCTGTGGCAATGAATCTTTCGGCAACGATCGCTTCAGGTATTAGCGCACCGATTGTGATGAATACAAATTTCGGTTGGCGAGGTGCGCTAGCGATTTGGGCTTCCTTATCGATACTGGCGTTACTGTTATGGTTGCCACAGCTGAAAAGTAAACGATCTCTTGAAACGCAAACAGAAAAATCACCAAAGGGGAAATTCAATTTATGGCGCTCGCCGATTGCATGGGCGGTTACGTTTTTCATGGGGTTACAGTCTTTACTATTTTATTCAACATCGGCATGGATGCCCGAAATGCTCGTCTCTGAAGGAATGGATACCGAGAAGGCAGGGTGGATGCTATCCCTTATGCAATTGTCTCAATTGCCGGTGACGTTTATCATTCCGATACTTGCAGACCGATTGAAGGATCAGCGGATAATTGTCGCTAGCATCGTTGTCATCTACTTAATCGGCTATGGTGGTGTGTTTGCTGGAGGAGTATCGTGGACTCCATTATGGATGATAATGATCGGCATTGCCGGCGGGGCGTCCTTTGGATTAGCGATGATGTTTTTCGCTCTACGAACGGAGACGCATACAGAAGCTGCGGAGTTGTCGGGTATGGCTCAATCATCTGGTTATCTCGTAGCGGCTATCGGGCCTGTGCTATTCGGGTTTCTCAATGACATGACGCATTCATGGAAAGGTCCGATGTTCATTTTTATCATTGTTTCAGTTCTCATTCTCATCTGTGGAATGAAGGCTGGGCGAGATGAAAAAGTATCAGCATATAAAACAATGTAACTTTTACCAATATGCTCCGTCTTATTCTTTGAATACTCGATATGAGGAGAGAGAATATGAGAAAAGTTGGAGCAGTAGCATTAACCGCATTATTGGCAGGAAGCGCATGGGCACCTTTTGCAGCTCAGGCGGACAATCACGTCATTCAGATGGATCGTGAAGAAGTGAAAGATGCTTCGGATTTCATGAGAGCGACGGGAGTCATTACAAATATTGAAAAATGGGATAACGATTTAATGGTAACGGTTGAAAACGAAGATGGGCTCATTACGAATTTTCGCATTCAAGAAGAGACACTCCTCTTCAATAGCGGTACAACAGATGAAATGAAACCGGCTAATTTGAAAAAAGGTATGAAAGTAGAAGCGTATTACGATAAAAACAAGCCGATGATCTTAATTTATCCAGCACAAATTACTCCGGAACTATTCATAGTTATTGACGAAGAAAACTTCGGAAGCGTGAAAGTTGGCAAATTCGACGAAGATTTCCTCAGCTTAGATAAAGAGTTGAAACTCAATATTGGAGAAGAAACTCCACTTGTTAACGAACAAGGCGAAAAAATTGAAAAGGCTGATCTGAAGGGCAAAGAATTGGTCGTGTTTTATTCAATTACGACAAAAAGCTTGCCGCCACAAACACCTCCGACGAAAATTATTGCGCTCGATCCGTTGACCGATGAAGGACCGGGCGAAGAGGCTCCACATATTCCGAAGTCCGTTTTGGATATGATTGAAAACGACCATTATGTGAAAGATGGCGTGAAAATGATTCCGTTACGTAAAGTTGCGGAAGAGCTCGGCTATTATGTCCTTTCTCAGCCGAAAACGAATGGCGCACTTCTTACAAAAGGGAATGTCTCTTTTACAATTACTCGCGGGGAAAAGATGTATGGATTCAATAAAAGCCTCCAACAATTCGAAGCTGTACCTGAGTTAATCGGAGGAAATAAAACATATGTATCCGAAGACTTTCTTGAATTGCTACTTGAAATTCAATAATAACAAAGCCCGGAAGCTGCTTGTCAAAAGCAGTATTCCGGGCTTTTTTACCAAGGGGAACAATAATTGTACACACTTCTCTACCTGGCAGCTCATACAATGGAATATGACGACCAAGTCACTCACCCTTAAAAGGAAGTGGTTAAATTGTATAGAAAGAATAATTATGACAAGATTAATCCATCGTATACTCTAAACGACCTATTAAAAGGGAAAGATTTGGAGATCATTGCAGCATCACTTCTAGTTTTAGGCAAGCTAAAAGTAGATTCTGTCATACTTTACCGTAATAGTCCGACAGTTACGGTGAATTTACTCGGAGCTTTCCAGGAAGAGTCGAAGAATGGTAATAAAATGGCTGATTTCTTAAATGAAAATGGGGATATAACAATCGATGAAATCTTTGAAGGGATTCAAAGTCGTATGAATAAAGGACAGGGGAGATAAGAATGGTACGCCGTTACTTGAGCGGTAGCACGACAGGAAACACGACAGAAAACTCGACTGGCAACACGACAGGTTTTTCGGGAAGTTCTTTCATAAACATTGTCATTCTAATTGTTTTATTGTTATTAGTCTTCTTTGGTTCTACTGATATTAGCAAACTCACCGGTGCACCTTAATGTTAAAACGCCTAGTATCGTCGGTCTATTATTTTGGAATGGGTATAAAATAGGGATACTAGGTGATTAACCAACCTGGTATCCCTATATTTATTATGATAAACGCTCTTTAAAATCCTCATAACCGAATTCTTTGATCACTTTCGGACCTTCTGCAACAGTGTTCAGCACAATTGATGGCAAGTTCATGCCATTGAATGTGTTGTTTTTCACCATGGAATAATGGGCCATATCACAGAAGACAAGCCTATCACCTGACGTTAGCGGTTGATCGAATGAGTAATCGCCAATGACATCTCCCGATAAGCATGTCGGCCCGCCTAATCGGTACGTGATTGCTTTCTCATTCGGCATTCCTGCACCGACGATTTCAGGACGGTATGGCATCTCTAAAACGTCAGGCATATGGCACGAAGCTGAAGTATCCACAATAGCAAGTGGCATTCCGTTATGCAGCGTATCCAATACAGTCGATACGAGGAAGCCCGTGTTCAACGCAATCGCTTCGCCTGGCTCCAAGTACACATCCAGTCCATACTTTTCCTTCATAAATAGAATGGATTCGACTAGTGTTTCGATATCATAATCAGGGCGGGTAATATGATGCCCTCCACCGAAATTGATCCATTTCATTCCGTGCAAGTATTTGCCGAACTTCTCATCGACGACTTGAATTGTCCGAGCAAGCGTGTCAGAGTTTTGCTCACACATCGTATGGAAATGCAAGCCACTAATCCCTTCTAGCTCATCCGGTTCAAAATGGTCGAGTGTGACGCCGAACCGTGAAAACGTGAAGCATGGATTATACATATCTACTTCAATCTCGGAGTACTCAGGATTAATTCGAATTCCGCATTCAATTGGCTTCGGATAATTTTTCACTTTATCTCTAAAGCGTCTCCACTGATCGAACGAGTTGAATACGAGATGGTCGGAGTACGACAGAATTTCTTCAAAATCAGCTTCTGAAAAGGCAGGGGAGTACGTATGAACTTCTTTCCCCATCTCCTCGTACCCTAACTTTGCTTCCAATAATCCGCTCGATGTTACACCGTCTAAATATTGTCCGATAAGTGGATAGACAGAGAACATCGAAAACCCTTTTTGGGCCAATAAAATTTTACAGCCTGTCCGGTCAATGACCGACTTTAGCAATTCCAAGTTTTTGATTAACAGTCCTTCATCGACGACATACGAAGGGGAGGGAACTGCATGTGGATCGAAATTCAATTTCATTTGATGCATGCCTCCTATCAATCGATCAGCTCTGGATTGAAATCTTCTTGCCAAGGCAAACCGTATTCGTTCAATGCTTCCATGAATGGATCTGGATTGAACTCCTCGACGTTATAAACGCCTGGTTTTTTCCATTCACCTTTCAGTAAGAGCATTGCACCGATCATCGCTGGTACGCCAGTCGTATACGAAATCGCTTGAGAACCGACTTCGCGGTAGCATTCCTGGTGATCGGATACGTTATAGACGTAATAAGTCTTCTCTTCGCCATCTTTCACACCTTGGAAAATACAACCGATGTTCGTTTTTCCTTTTGTGCGTGGTCCGAGGGAAGCAGGGTCAGGAAGAACAGCTTTCAAGAACTGTAATGGCACGATTTGTTGGCCTTCAAATTCGATCGGCTCAATTGATGTCATGCCGACATTTTCAAGCACTCGTAAATGCGTCAAGTATTTTTCTGAGAATGTCATCCAGAAACGGATCTTCTTGATGCCTTTAATATTTTGTGCGAGTGATTCCAATTCTTCATGGTATAGAAGATACACATCTTTAGGGCCGATCTCTGGGAGATCATATACACGTTTTTCGGATAGTGGCGGTGTTTCGATGAACTCGCCGTTCTCCCAATAGCGTCCGTTTGCCGTAATTTCACGGATGTTAATTTCTGGGTTAAAGTTTGTCGCGAATGGATAACCGTGGTCACCTGCATTGGCGTCGACAATGTCAATCGTATGGATTTCATCGAAATAATGCTTTTGTGCGTAAGCGGAGAAGACGCCAGTTACGCCTGGGTCGAAGCCGCAGCCTAAGATTGCAGTAAGGCCTGCTTCTTCGAATCTTTCACGATATGCCCATTGCCATTTGTATTCAAATTTTGCCGTGTCAAGCGGCTCATAGTTCGCTGTATCCAAATAGTGAACGCCTGTTGCAAGGCAAGCATCCATAATCGTCAAGTCTTGGTATGGCAATGCAACGTTAATGACGATGTCTGGCTTGAAGCTGTTAATTAGCTCAATTAACTCTTCGACATTGTCCGCGTCGACTTGTGCTGTCTGGATTTTCGTGCGGCCACCGTCAAGTTTTTCTTTTAATGCATCACACTTCGATTTTGTACGGCTCGCGATGCAAATTTCTTCAAATACGTCAGGTACTTGCACACATTTATGCACAACTACACTTGCAACTCCACCTGCTCCAATGATTAACGCTTTACCCACTGAAAACACCACCTATAATTATTTTATTTATTTAGTGTCTAGCTCCGGACGCTAACTGCTCGGGTCATAAGTCAAAGCTACTTCGTGGTAAAGATCACCACTCCGTATCTTCGCCTTATGCCTGTCGCAGTTAAGCAAGCGTCCTTCGCTTTTATTTAATTGCCAATAATAGCTCCCTAAGCACTTTACAAGCGACTGCTGTCGAAACGCCGCTTTGATCGTAAATTGGTGACAGTTCATTTACGTCGCAACCGACAATATTGAGATCGCTAACTGTCAAAATCGCTTGCAATAATTCCATGAAACTAACACCACCTGCTTCGGGTGTTCCCGTACCAGGGAAGACGGAAGGGTCCAACACATCTAAATCAATTGTTAAATATACCGGTTTCCCTTGTAATCTTTCAACGATATCTTCCAAACCATTAAAATTAAATTTATTCGTAAATACACGATCCTTGCCCCATTGGAACTCACTTCGATCTCCGGAACGGATGCCGAATTGGAAAATCCGATCATCTCCGACAATGTCCCATACGCGGTGGATGACCGTCGCATGAGATAATTTCTCATCGAGGTAGTCGTCTCGTAAATCCGCATGGGCATCGAATTGAATTATGTGCAAGTCAGGGTAGACTTGCGCAACAGCACGGACCGCCCCTAGCGTAACTAAATGCTCTCCGCCGATCATACAAGGGATTTTTTCGTCTTGCACGACTTTTCGCGTATACTCTTCGATCTGTCCTAAAGCTCTTTTAGTGTTCCCTAAACTTAACTCAAGATCTCCGCCGTCATACACGTTAATGTCTTCCAAATCTTTATCCTGATAAGGACTGTATGTTTCGATTCCGAACGATTCACCGCGCATTACTTTGCTTGCGAATCTTGTTCCTGGGCGGAATGACGTCGTTGAATCGAAAGGGGCGCCGAAAACGACGATGCCCGATTCGTCATACTCATTGTCACATCCGATGAACGTTTCAATATTTTTATTCAACATCTTTCAATTGCTCCTTTACGTAGTTCGGCAATGCAAATGAGCCGACATGGATGTCAGTGTTATAATACTTCGTTTGCAATCCGAGCTGATTCCAAGCGTCTGCGTTCAAATCTTTGATCGGATCATACTTTTTGGAGGCGAAACCGAATAGCCAATGCCCTGATGGATACGTCGGGATGTGCAATTGATACACTTTGCATACTGGGAAGAACCCAGTAATCCGTTTGTGCGCTTGCTGCATGCCGAGTGCGTCTTCTTCATAAAAGGGGCTTTCGTGTTGATTGACGAGTATGCCTTCGTCATTTAACGCTTTATAACAGTTTCCGTAAAACTCTCTCGTAAATAAGCCTTCTCCCGGTCCGAATGGGTCGGTTGAATCAACGATAATTAAATCGTATTCATCGTTACGTGAACGAACGAATTTTAAACCGTCCTCGAAATGGAGATGAACACGTGGATCATCGAGTTTACTTGCAGTTTGAGGAATGAACTCCTTGCACACATCGACAACCATTTCGTCGATTTCAACCATATCAATATGCTCAATCGAATCATATTTCGTCAGTTCACGAATTGTACCGCCATCCCCGGCACCAATGACGAGCACTTTCTTTATGTTGGGATTGGTTGCCATCGGTACATGGGTGATCATATCGTGATAAATGAACTCATCTTTCTCAGTGACCATGACATACCCGTCCAATGTGAGAACCCGGCCGAATTCAGCCGTTTGCAACACATCGATCTTTTGGAATTCACTTTTACCAGTGTACAGATGTTCAATGACTTTCATCGAAAATTGGACATTCGGGGAATGATTTTCCACAAACCATAACTTCATTACTCAGCCTCCTTCAACACATTGATATGTTCGATTTTGCTATCTTCTGTACCTGTCATGAAGCTCCCTTTGTCTTTGCAATATTGTATATATTCCAATATTTCAGGAGTGATTCGTTCACCTGGAGCTAAAATGGGTATGCCAGGCGGATAGGCCATGACGAACTCGCTAGCAATACGGTTGGCACTTTCGTTGATAGGAAGTTACTCTTTTTGCGCGTAAAACGCTTTTTGAGGTGTATAGACGACCTGAGGAGTAATATATTCATGATCGAACAATCCGCTTTGGTCCGTGCTGTAGCGCCTTTTAATTTCTGCAAGCGCCGAGACGAGCCGTTCGAGATCTAAACGGCGGTCTCCGACGGATATGTAAGCTAGAATGTTGCCGATGTCTCCAAACTCAATTTGGATGTCATATTCGTCTCGCAAAATGTCATACACCTCGACTCCTGCTAATCCTAACTCAAGTGTATGGACGGAAAGCTTTGTCGTATCGAAATCGAATATCGTATCACCGTTTTTCAACTCCTCCGAAAAAGCATAGTATCCACCGATTTTATTAATCTCATCACGTGTATACTGTGCCATTTCACCGACTTTCTTGAAAATCTCTTTACCATTTAGAGCAAGATTTTTCCGCGAAATGTCGAGAGAAGAGAGGAGTAGATACGATCCGCTTGTCGTTTGGGTCAAGTTAATAATTTGCCTCGTGTACCCTTCACTTACTTCGTTATTAATTAACAGCAACGAGCTTTGGGTTAATGAACCACCCGACTTGTGCATGCTCACGGAAGCCATATCGGCACCGACAGACATTGCAGAAGCAGGCAGGTCATCACTGAAATAAAAGTGCGTACCATGCGCTTCGTCGACAAGGACGAGCATGCCATGGCGATGAGCGAGATCTGTAATTTCTTGCATATTTGAACAGATTCCGTAATACGTCGGATTGTTAATAAGAATCGCTTTCGCATCGGGATGCTCGAGGATTGTCCTTTCTACATCTTCGACGGACATGCCTAAAGGGATTCCAAGTTCATTGTTTACACCTGGATTGACGTAGACAGGGATAGCCCCGCTAAGGATCAGTGCATTAATGGCACTTCTGTGCACATTTCGAGGCATAATAATCTTTTCGCCTGCCTTGCAAGCGGTCATAACCATTGCCTGTACAGCCGAAGTCGTCCCATTTACCATGAAAAAGGCATGCTTTGCCCCGAAAGCTTCAGCTGCAAGCTCCTCGGCTTCCCGAATAACGGAAACGGGGTGAATTAAATTGTCCAACGGCTTCATCGAATTGACGTCTACCGTCATGCAATTTTCGCCTAAAAAAGCGGTCAGTTCCTCGTTTCCTCTGCCACGTTTATGGCCGGGGACATCAAAAGGAACGACTCGCATCTTTTTGTATTTGTTAAGAGCCTCCATAATCGGAGCTTTCTGTTGTGAAAGAATGTCCAACACCGTCCTCTCACTCTTCATATATATTGGAACCGCTGAAAATTTCAATCATCTCTTTACGTAAGTTGTTTGTAATATTCAGTCTTTCTTTCGGAGGGATCTCATACACATCCGTGTTAAATAGGTAATTTTGCAAGTTGATGTCTTTAATCAGCAGTTTTGTATGAAATATATTCGATTGATAGACATTCACATCGATGGCATCATATTTTTGCAACGTTTCACTGTCGATATAATCTTGGATCGACGTCATCTTATGGTCCATGAACAACTTCTTTCCTTTATCATCACGGGTAAAGCCGCGTACACGATAATCCGTCGTAATAATATCTGAATCGAAGCTGCCAATTAGATAATCCAATGCGTTCAAAGGAGAAATTTCACCACATGTCGACACTTCGATATCGACACGAAATGTGGCGATCGAATTATCCGGGTGGTATTCAGGGTACGTATGAACGGTGACATGGCTTTTATCCAAATGGCCAACAACCGAATCCCTCGTTTTCAATATTTCGATTGCCCCACGATTGCATGATTCATCAATCACAGCGACCGGAAGTGTTTCTTCGGTAATAAGGATTGTGACACTTGCACCTTGCGGATCATAATCCTGTTTACTTACGTTCAATACATGTGCCCCTATGATTTCGGTTACATTATATAGAATGTTCGTCAACCGTTCCGAATTGTACTGCTCATCGATATAGGCAATATAATCTTTTTGTTCCCGCTCACTTTTTGCATAGCTCACATCATAGATGTTGAAGCTAAGTGTTTTTGTGAGGTTGTTAAAGCCGTATAACTTCAGCTTGTTTTCCAACCCGAATATCCCTCCTTTATTCGACAAAATCAACAAAATCAATCTAATTATAAAGTAAAAAACTTCCTAGTCAAGACAATTATTTTCGCTTTCCATAAATGTTTTTTAAACCTATATAAGTAGTAGGGAAAAAGAAAAATATTGTGCTGTTAACGTTAGTATATGTTTCGCGTAATAGCAAGTAATTACACCATTCTAAAGACATAAGGATAACGGAAGAAAGTAACGAGTAAAATTCATGAATCGGCGACGTATTTGGATAATCGATTGAGGTCGCTGAACGAGGACTTTCGTTTAACTGCTTATTTTGTTTGCCTCATTTTACAGAGCTTCCCCGCATACAATGATTGAAACCAGGCCCTGAATGGAGGGAAACGAAATGGAGATTTTACGCAAGTTAGAACATTTCCGTGAAGAAGAGAGCAAGTTGAAGTGGGAAGGCACCTTTGCGGAGTACTTGGACATTTTGAGGGAACGGAAAGAAGTCGCGCAAACGGCACATTCGAGAGTGTATGAAATGATTAAAAGCCATGGTGTAACTCAAGAAAACGGTTATACAAAATTCCTCTTTTTTGAAAATCAAATTTACGGTCTTGAAGATACGATCGAGCGGCTCGTCAACGAATATTTTCATCCCGCAGCTAAAAGGCTCGACGTGCGAAAAAGGATACTTTTGCTTATGGGTCCCGTCAGTGGAGGGAAATCAACGATTGTCACGTTGTTGAAACGTGGTTTGGAACAATACTCAAAGACAGAGGAAGGTGCTGTCTATGCTATTAAAGGGTGCCCAATGCATGAAGATCCTCTACATCTGATCCCGGAATATTTACGTGATGATTTCTACGAAGAGTTTGGTATTCGAATTGAAGGAAGTCTTTCCCCGTTGAATACAATGCGCCTTGAAAAAGAGTATGATGGGCGGATTGAAGACGTACTCATCGAAAGAATCTTCTTCTCGGAAGATAAACGAGTCGGTATCGGAACGTTTACTCCTTCAGATCCGAAATCCCAGGATATCGCTGATCTGACAGGAAGTATTGACTTTTCGACCATTGCCGAATACGGCTCTGAATCCGACCCTCGTGCTTACCGTTTCGATGGCGAGTTGAATAAGGCGAACCGTGGAATGATGGAATTTCAGGAAATGCTGAAGCTTGACGAAAAATTCCTATGGCATCTATTATCGCTCACGCAAGAAGGGAATTTCAAGGCAGGCAGGTTTGCATTAATCAGTGCGGATGAATTGATCGTCGCCCATACGAATGAAACTGAATATCGCGCGTTCATTTCAAACAAAAAGAATGAAGCGCTCCATTCGAGGATCATTGTCATGCCGATTCCTTATAATTTGAAAGTGAGCCAGGAAGAGAAAATATATGAAAAAATGATACGCGAAAGCGATATGGCCCATGTGCATATTGCCCCGCATGCGCTTAGAGTCGCAGCCATCTTCTCCGTATTGACGCGTTTGAAAATATCGAAAAAACAAGGCATTGATATCGTGAAAAAGATGCGGTTGTATGATGGCGAAAATGTAGAAGGCTTTAATTCTGCTGATTTGGAAGAGTTGAAAACGGAATTTCCGAATGAAGGCATGGACGGCATTGATCCGAGATATGTCATTAACCGTATTTCGTCAGCAATTATCCGGAAAGAAGTAGATGCCATTAATGCGCTCGATGTACTTCGTTCATTAAAAGAAGGTTTGGATCAGCATGCTTCCATTTCAAAGGAAGATAAAGAGGAATATTTGAACTATATTTCAATTGCTCGCAAAGAATTTGATGAGATTGCGAAGAAGGAAGTACAAAAGGCATTTGTTTATTCGTATGAAGAGTCTGCCCGGACATTAATGGATAATTACTTAGATAATGTCGAGGCGTTTTGCAATAAACATAAATTGAAAGACCCACTTACTGGCGAAGAAATGAATCCAGATGAAAAACTTATGCGCTCCATCGAAGAACAGATTGGCATTTCTGAGAATGCGAAGAGAGCGTTCCGTGAAGAAATCCTCATCCGCATTTCGGCATATGCACGAAAAGGCAAGCGGTTCGATTATAAATCTCACGAACGGTTGCGTGAGGCAATTCAGAAGAAATTATTCGCCGATTTAAAAGATGTTGTCAAAATCACCACTTCATCGACGATGCCTGACGAGACGCATTTGAAGAAAATCAATGAAGTGGTTGCAAGGCTCATTGATGAATATGGCTATAACTCTATTTCGGCAAATGAACTATTGCGATATGTCGGCAGTCTTTTAAACCGGTAATGGGCCTTCCATATCAATAACCCGCCAGTCGTTGCATATAATAAAAAAATGAGTGGACTGGAGTAGGTGAATAGAAATGCAAGAAGAGCATAGCGAATCTTTTGTCGTCTCTCAGGAAAATTGGTCGCTTCACCGAAAAGGATATCAGGATCAGAAACGTCATTTGGATAAAGTGAAGAAAGCTATCCACAGTAATTTGCCCGAATTGATTAGTGAGGAAAGCATTGTCATGTCAGATGGCAAAGACGTCATTAAAATACCGATACGATCATTAGATGAATATAAAATCCGCTATAATCACAGCAAGTCGAAGCATGTCGGTCAAGGCAGCGGGGATAGTCAAGTGGGGGACATTGTCGCGAGTGATGGAAGCCAAAGTGCAGGAAAAGGCAAACAGGCAGGCGATAAGCCGGGCCAGGATTACTATGAAGCGGAAGTGTCGATTGCTGAAATTGAAGAGACGTTGTTTAAAGAGCTTGAACTGCCGGACCTCGAAAAAAGGGAACAAGCAGAAATTACTGAAGAGGACATTGAGTTCAATGATATAAGGAAAAAAGGACTCATTGGTAATATTGATAAAAAGAGGACAATTATCGCTGCGTTCAAACGGAATGCAATGGAAGGCAACGCAGAAATTATGCCGATTTACAATGATGACTTGCGTTTCAAAACGTGGGATGAAGTCGTAAAGCCACAATCGAAAGCGGTCGTGCTCATGATGATGGATACGAGCGCTTCGATGGGCACTTTCGAAAAGTATATGGCGAGAAGCTTTTACTTTTGGATGGCAAAGTTTTTGCGGACGAAATATGAAAAAGTCGATATTGAATTTATTGCCCATCATACGATTGCAAGAGTCGTATCGGAAGTCGATTTTTTCTCGAAGGGAGAGAGTGGAGGAACGATTTGTTCGACTGCTTATGAAAAGGCGCTCGATCTCATTTCCCAAAAATACAATCCATCTCGGTATAATATTTATCCATTTCATTTTTCGGATGGGGAAAATATGTCCTCGGACAATGGTAAATGTTTTTCATTAGTAGAAGAGCTAATGGAAGTATCGAATATGTTCGGCTACGGGGAAGTGAATGCGCATAGCCGCTATTCGACGCTGATGAATACGTATAAAAAAATCGAAAATCCGAAATTCCGGCATTATGTGCTGAAGGAAAATAAGGATGTGTACTATGCATTGAAGAAGTTTTTCCATAAACGCCTGGAGGAATCCGTATGACGGATCAGAAGGCGCTGCGTTATGCTGTAGAGGAAATTACGGAAATTGCAAAAGGGTTCGGGTTGGATTTCTATCCAATGCGCTATGAAATTTGTCCCGCGGATATTATTTATACATTCGGCGCATATGGGATGCCGACACGATTTTCACATTGGAGCTTCGGCAAGCAGTTCCATAAAATGAAGCTTCAATATGATTTAGGGCTCAGCCAAATTTATGAGCTCGTCATTAATTCCAACCCTTGTTACGCGTTTTTGCTGGAAAGCAATACGTTAATTCAAAACAAGTTAATTATCGCCCACGTTCTTGCGCACTGTGACTTTTTCAAAAATAATTCACGGTTCGCAAATACGAGGCGGGATATGGTCGAAAGCATGACAGCAACTGCCGAACGAATTTCCAATTATGAGATGATTTATGGAACGGAAGAAGTCGAACGCTTTTTGGACGCGGTGCTTGCTATTCAAGAGCACATCGACCCTTCGCTTATTCGTTGGCGTTACGGGAATGAAGAAGTCGAGCAGGAGGAAGACATGCCGGTTATCCGGAAAACGGAATTCGATGATCTATGGGAATTAGATCATAAGAAGCTGAAGCCGCCGTCAGAAACGAAACGAAAAAAGATACCGCCATCTCCAGAAAAAGATTTATTGCTCTTCATTTTGGAGCATAGTCGGGAATTGGAAGAATGGCAAAGAGATATTTTAACAATGATCCGTGAAGAAATGCTTTATTTTTGGCCGCAAATGGAAACAAAGATTATGAACGAAGGATGGGCAACGTATTGGCATCAACGAATTTTACGGAAGATGGATTTAACGACCGACGAAACGATTGAGTTCGCAAAGTTAAACGCGAATGTCATTCAGCCTTCTAGAACGTCTATCAATCCATATTATTTAGGATTAAAGATCTTCGAGGATATTGAGCAACGGTATGATTATCCGACAGAAGAGATGATCGAATTAGGAGTGAAGCCCGGGTCCGGCAGGGAGAAAATGTTCGAAGTGAGGGAAATGGACTCCGATATATCCTTCATCCGAAACTATTTGACGAAAGAACTTATCCAAAAGGAAGACTTATATGTGTTCGAGAAAAAAGGAAGCCATTATAAAATTACAGATAAAGAGTTTCGGCACGTACAAGATCGCCTTATTGCGCAGCGAGTGAACGGAGGTTTCCCTTATATTGTCGTCTATGACGGGGATTACGTCCGGAACGGAGAGTTGTTCTTAGTGCATAAGTTTGAAGAGACGGAATTGGATGTACCGTATTTGGAGAACGTCCTTCCGTATATCCATCAACTATGGGGCCGCATCGTTCATTTAGAGACGTATGTCGATAACAAGCAAGTCGTGTTTTCGTACGATGGAAAGAAAGTTCACCGGCGATTTGCGTAAGTAATGAAGGACCGCCGCATTGCATTTGTGCAATGTGGCGGTTTTTTGGTGTGTCTACTGTCGATTGATCGATAAATGTTGGGGAATGACCGATAACTCTTTGGCAGGCAATGAAAAAGATGAATCAGCGTCTCTGTTTGTAATTTTTATACTATTCTCTCACTATTTACTGTAAACTGAAAAGAATAGTGTAAGAGGGGGAATGAACATGCGAATTAGAGACTGTACTAGGTGATGAAGAAGGAATTGCACGTGTTCACGTGGACAGCTGGAGGACAACTTACAAAGGAATTGTTTCCGAGTCCGTTCTTCAAAATTTATCATACGAACAGCGTGCCGAAAATTGGCGCAGAGGAATTGAGAAAAACGCTTTATACGTTGCGGAAGATGAAAGCGGCAATATTGTCGGCTTTGCAACGGGAGGAAAAGAAAGAACGGGTAAGTACGATGCAGATGGGGAATTATATGCAATTTATTTACTGCAGGAAGTACAAGGCCAGGGGATTGGTAAGAAACTAATACAAGCAATTGCACAAAACCTGAAAGAGCAAGGGTTTTCCTCCATGCTCGTATGGGTGCTTGAACACAATCCGTCAAAAAAATTCTATGAATCACTTGGGGGACAACCTATTGATGAGGCGACAATTGACATTGGGGGAGAAGAATTCAAAGAGATTGCTTATTACTGGGAAAGTATCGAAACGTTAGTATGAAATCCTTGAGCTATTCTTTAATGAAAGAAGATGATCCAAAATGAACTTACCTCCTATATTCCAATTGCTAGGATTCATCACCTTTTCACAAAACCGGATCCGCAAATATTGTTGAAGCTGCGGGTTAATATGCTCAGTGAACTATTGCAAACGGATCGTGAAAAATTATTAAAAGCTGCGGTTTCAATGTCAATTTTGTATGCGTGCTGGTCAGTTGAAGACAAAGATCCAGATTGGGAGAAAACATATCAATGCGCCAAGTGGTTTAATAATTTATTAGAAGAGAAATGAAATCGAAAAGCATATTTTTGAAGTAGAACCTGTGTCTCCCTGAAGATACGGGTTTTTAAGCGTATATCGATTTCTTACAAAGTGGGGATAAAAACATTATTAAATTGACTCCATAGTCGATGAAACCCTCGCCAAATTATGTTCCTTTAAAAATTGAATAAAAGATAAAAGGATAATAGATGTCCAGAAGGTACTAAAAACGCCTATCTTATGCTATTATAGCCTTCTTGCAAAGATAGCTAGACGCTTATTTTCTATATTAATTAACAAGTAGAATAGTAGACTGGAACTATAACCAATTAATACCGCTATCAATTTTATAAAATATGATTAATACTATTAGGCGAGGCAACGTATATGGGATACTTTGCTCTCAATTATTCTGTACATCTCAGAGGAGGAAATTATTTATGGGTAACAACCAACCAAAAAAATATAATAAGTTCATGATCGGTGCAGCTTCAGCAGCATTGGTTGCAACAGCAGTCGCACCAGTAGCTAGCGCAGCACAATTTTCCGACGTGAAAGGAAATACGCACGAAGCAGCTATCACTGCATTAGTAGAAGCAGGAGTTATTAGTGGCTATCCTGACGGTACATTCCAACCAAATAAAACTTTGACTCGTTCTGACGTTGTTAAAATGATGGGTAAATGGCTAGTATCACTAGACTACAAAATCCCAGCAGATTACAAGACTAACCCACGATTCAAAGATCTTACATCTAAATCAAATGACGAGCTTCTTCAATACGCAGCATTGGTAAAAGATAATGGCGTATTTAACGGATATGCAGACGGCACACTCGGTGCAGGTCTCGACATTACACGTGAAAACATGGCGATCGTTCTTGTCAGAGCATATGACGCTATCCATAAAACAGATCTAGTTTCACTAGTAAAAGAAACAGAATTCAACAAAGATGTAACAGATATTGCAACAGCAAAAACTGAAGCACGTACATATATCGACGTTCTTGACTACTTCGATATTACGAATCCAGCTGCACCGCAATTCAACCCTAAAAACACAACAACACGCGGTCAATTCGCTTCATTCCTCTACAAAACTTCTAACGTGGAAGTAGCGGAAGATGCAGAAGTAAAATCTGTAGCTGGAATCAATGCTACACAAGTCGAAGTTACTTTTAATAAGGCTGTAGACGCTAAAACATTGTTTGCAGACGGTAAAAGCGGAGAATTCAAAGAGAACGTTGTAACTCTATCTTCAATCGACAAAGTACCTGCAGGAGCTCTTACAGGAGAGTTATCGATTGATGGTAAAACGTTGACGATTACTGCGAAGAACATCCTTTCTAAACGCTATGATGTTGTTATTGAAGGTTTGAAAACAACTGACGGTGAAGAAATCGCGAAATTTGATAAAATTGTCACAATTGCAGACGATAAAACAGCTCCATCAGTTGTTAAAACAGATAAAGTTACTGCAAGCACATTCAAAGTTACTTTCTCTGAACCTATCAAATCACTCGGAACTGTTAGCTATAAATTAGCAGATGGTACTGTTGTAGCTAATTCTGCTAAAGGGATTTCAAACAACTTCAAAGCTGGGAATAAGGAAGTAACTTTCACACTTGGTTCTGATATTGCAGCTAATCAAGCTGTAATTGCTACATTTATCGGTACACAAGACCAAGTTGGAAACTTAATTTCACCAAATCCTACAACTGTCACTTTCCAAAAAGGTGATAAAGACGGAGTGAAACCAGCTGTAACGTCTGTTACGCAAACTGGCGCAAAAACATTTGCAATCAAATTTACTGAGGAATTACTACAAGCTCCAACTGTAAAAATCGGTGGTGAAGCAGCTTCCACTGTTGAAAAAGATGCAAATGACGCGACTGTGTATAACGTAACTTCTGCATCTATTCTTGACGATGCAAAAACAGTAGAAATTAGCGCTTTCGTTGACCTTAGCGGAGAAGCTGGTGAAACAGTTACTAAAGTAGTAACTTTTGTTAAGGATACACACGCTCCAAAAGTTTCTTCAAGTGCAGTTGTAACTGATGAAACAAACGGAAAAGAATATCTTGAAATTACATTCGACAAAAATGTTGAATTATCCAGTGCTCCAACAGTTGACGGAGTAGGTTCATACGTTAAAGACTATGTAACTACAGCAGTCGTTGCTAAAGATTTAAAAGCTACAGCAATTGACTATAAAAACACTTCTAATAAGAAAGTCGTTCGCGTCGAACTTGATACATTCCTCGGCACGACATTTGACGTAGAGGGTGCAGTCTATTCACTTGACTTGACATTCGCTAACGTTACAAATGAATTTGGCGTTGCAGCTAACACAGCTAAAGTAACATTTACACGCGGTAAAGATATTACTCCAGTTATCGATGCAATCGTAGAAGTAGAATCTGTTGAACAAGATCAACAAGATAATAATAAAGTAATTGTTACATTTGATAAAGCGGTTGATGGTGCATCTGCAATAAATGTTGCTAACTATCAAATTGACGGCGCAGTTGTTGAATCTGTTAAATTGAATCCTGTTTCAGAAGGTAAGCAAGTTGCAGTACTTACTCTTAAGCAAGATTCTAATACTTTCACAGGAACTCGCAATATCAACATTGCAAACGTTAAAGCATTAGGTTCTACAAAAGTAATGGAGCCATTCTTTACGAATACAGTGTCACTTACAGAAAACGTTGCACCGACAGTCACTTCTGCTAAATTAGTAGGAACAAACCAAGTTACTCTTACTTTCAGCGAAGCTGTTACAACAACTGAAGGAACTGTTGACTTTGAACTTCTAATCGGTGGTGCTACTGTTGCATCTAAATCAGAGGTTACAACTCCTGCAAATGCGTCAGCTGTTACAACAGTTACATTCACATTTAAAGGTAACGTTACAACAGAAGACATCAACAATGGTCTGTCTTTAAAAGCGAAAGAAACTCTGTCTGTTAAAGATGCAGCTGGAAATAAATTATCTGTACCTGCAAACATCACTATCGTAAGAAATTAAGTACCAAACTGCAGATAAACCCCTTGGCCCAAAGCCAAGGGGTTTTCCTGTATACTTATTTAAAAAGCGAAAGGACTGATCCCAATCAAAATAGGTCTAATCGGTAAAGGAAATCTCGGTACATATCTCCTTCAAAAAATAAACAAAGAACACGTACTACCAAACACAAAAATCACTGGCATTTTGGACGAACGGGAGAAGGCGAAAGATGAGCTTCCAGCTTTCGTCGAAAAATATGGCTGTCAGGCATTCCATAACATTGATTCATTCTTACAATCTAACATCGATCTCGTAGTAGAATGCTCAACTATCGAAGCGGTCAATGCATACGCACTCGACGTCATTAACGAGAAGGATTTGATGATCATTAGCATCGGGGCATTCGCTGAATCATCATTTGCAAATCAATTGGAAAAGGCGGCGCACGAAAGCAATCACCAAATTTATTTGCCGTCCGGTGCGATAGGTGGATTGGATGTGCTGAAGGCGGCTAAGTTTGCAGGTGAACTCAAGTCAGTCTCACTAACGACTCGAAAACCAGCTCATTCACTTGCTGAAGACGAAATGACTGCGGAGCAAACTTTGTTTGAAGGGCCAGCTCGTGACGCGATTAAACAATTCCCTAAAAATGCGAATGTCGCAATTGTATTATCGTTGGCGGGTATCGGTGTAGACAGGACACATGTCCGTATTATTGCCGATCCAAACGTTACGAAAAATATTCATCATATTAAAGCGAATGGCGATTTTGGTGAATTAGAATTCACAATAAAAAACAACCCGTCCCCGGATAATCCGAAGACGAGCCATATAACAGGAGCGAGCATTTTAGCAGCACTTGCAAATATCAATAATGCAGTCATAGTCGGTTCATAGGAGCCTGTTATCCTTGCACTCTCTCCTTCGCTGGATTGCAATTAGGGTCGGGAGTGCCTGCTGACTCTGCTAGTTTCATTAAATAGTAGCATTCTTCACGGGCCATATGATCAGCCATTAGAGGGGTGAGCGTTCCTAAGTTTTCTTTTTTCAATCCCATTTCTTCAAGTTCATTCAAGAACGTTTTAAAAACCGCCATCTCTACGTAAACGTCGTTATGGAATTTGTCTAAAGCTGGGAACTTCGCTACGTTTGTCCGCAAAAAACCGGTCATTTCCACGGCCTTTAAATAGAATGCTTCCCAATCTTTCATGAACTTTCTGCTTTGCTTCTTTATCGGTTTTTCCACCCAATCCATATTTGCGTCAATCGCCCCCGCGTGTCCAGCCGCATCGAGCAGCCAAATGAGGTCATGGTGAAGTGGGTGAACGGCGGGTGGTGATTCACCCTTTTCCAAATACGAGAAGAGCCGTATCGCTTCTTCCACTTCATTGACCATATGGTTGATGAATGAAGGCGTTAATGAAATCTTGATATTGCCGACCAATTGTTCCTTAATAATGGCAAGCTTAAACTCCCGTATTGCCTCACTTTCCGTTTTGGCGAGGCTAACTAATGATAGTAACTCCGCTTGATCCAATGTTTGTTTAGATCGATCCAATAATTTGTCAAACCGGTCAATGAAGGTTGCTGCGGTATCAATAAAAGCGGTTTGGCCGGGGGCAAGTGAATCGTGGAGGAAACGGCTATGATCCCCTAATATTTGAAGCCAAAAGTGCAGTTCACTCAATGCCTCTTGTTGAAATGAATGATCCAAAACTTCACCTCCTATTTTCATACTTACCATTCTATGTAGTAAGAATTTATTTAGAATGGCATCATTCACATTGCCAAGGTATTCCACTTCATCGCTGACTATGGTTAAATAGTAATAGGTCTGATATTCCTAACAATATAGAAAAATCAGTGTGTTCAAAGAAGAAATGAGGGGGAAAATTGATGAGACAGGTGGTTGAGCAAGTAACGGACGATCATGTCGTGAAGGCGCTTGAGAAGAATCTTGCAATCATTCGGTTTGATATGGACCGTAAAATTGCTTACGTAAATGATATTTTTGCGAACGCAATGGGGTACACGAAAGACGAAATGATTGGGGTCCGTCATGAAGATCTTTGTTTCGCTGAATATGCGAATAGTGTAGAGTACAGCAAGTTCTGGCGGGAGCTGCAAAATGGACGTAGTCAGCAGGAGAAAATTGAACGCAAAAATAAAAGTGGCGAGAAAGTTTGGCTCGAGGCAACGTATATGCCGGTTTTTAGTAACGACGGCAGAAAGGTGATTGGTATTTCCAAAGTTGCCACAAATATTACGAAGCGACAGTCGTCTATCACTTCCGTTGTGGAAGAGTTGAGGCAGATGGCGGAAGGGTTGACCGAGCGGGCAGATGTCGGTATGGAACGGAGTAAGGAATTATTAGTAATTATCGAAGATATCGCAAAGATTTCTAATGACAATACAAAAACGTTGGAGAACTTGGAGCTGCATGCAGAAAGCATTCAACATATCGTGAAGACAATTCGAGACATTGCGTCGCAAACGAATTTGCTCGCTTTGAATGCTGCAATTGAAGCCGCGCGGGCTGGAGAGCATGGTAGGGGCTTTGACGTCGTCGCGAAAGAGGTCCGAAAATTGTCAGGAAATGTGGAACAATCGATTGTCGAAGTGCGTGAAGGAGTCGAAGCGATTACGACGGAAATCAGAAACATTTCTCAAGGGACGACTTTGGCGCAAGAAAACGTGGAACGATGCCAGCAGCGGATTGAAGTCGCGATGGAAGATTTTCTCGCAATCGCATCATCCGCAGCTGAATTGGACAACCAATCGAAGAAAGTATCAAAGATCGTATGAGGCATGAAAAACAGGTGGAGGAAAAATCCCTCACCTGTTTTTGCTCATGGGCTCATCCTTTCAAACAAGGGCCATACATTACTTAGAGAACATAATTTCTTTACTATCAAATCCTTTGAACGTAACTTCCAGCTTAATCATTTGATACTCTTTAAAACCAAATGCTTCAGCAGCACTTTTAATTAATTCCGTTTCTTCGGCTTCTGGGTCGGGATTCATTTTTTCAAATGCCTCCATTATTTTTTCTAGTGCTTTTTTGCCGTGCAATGCGACATCCTCTTTCTTATTCGTATACTCAGCCTCAGATCTTTCCTTTTTTTCAGTGAAGCTCGCTTGTAGCGCCCCTTTTTCTTCCCTCGTATCAATCGTCACGTTAAATTTGGTGATGCCATATGTATCGACGACATTACTCGCTTCTTCTTTTGGAACAATATTTTGGTTGCTGCATCCACTTACAATTATGAAACAACATACTAAAATGAACGATACCCATATCTTCATATCCAATCCAACATCCTTTCAATTCCACTCTTTCTAACATAACCGGCAATCTGTTCATTTATACGATGTTTATCGGACTCATTTCGTTCATTTTACGTTCTATTGAAATGTTACAACAATATGTATATAGTGTAATGTACTACATTATTTAGAATTAAATAAAAATAACAATAAATAATTAAAAGGGGAAGCTGGGATGAACCGAAATTATTTAAAGCATGAATTTTTAATTACGGCAAGAAGCAGACGTACGATTCCTTTTGTTTTCTTCATCACCGTTTTATTGTTTAGCTATTGTTTAATTCTATGGCCGTATGCGAATACGAAGGAGGCATTTAATAAAAAGGAGACGGAGGATTATCTAACTTATTTGGGAGATCAGCAAAAACTAAGGGAAAGTATCGGGAATACCGGCCTTGTTTATAATAGGAGAAGCATTCACTCATATTATCAGAGAGGTAATCCTGTTTATGCGACAAATGCCCATAATTATGATTTGTTTTCTGGTATGTTGCAGTCTTTTGAAGATCGAAACTTTGAGCGCATGCTCCAATTAAGAGTTTTTCATCTGCAAAACAATCCAGGTGAATATTTAGAGGATCGTTTTCTGTTTCAGAAAGCGCCATTTCCTAGTAAGGATCGGGAGCATGCGTATCAACAAACGATGATGAAGTATGAGGATTATCTCACAAAGGGACACCCCATCACATTTGGTTTGATGTATGAGAAAACCGGGTTGCAAACATTGCAGAATTTCCTTCAAAACTATGGGATGTACTTCCTGTTATTTTGCGTCATTTATTTTAGTAGTGACATATTATCAAGGGATCGAAAATATCAGGCGGTCCTCCAAGGCTTGCCATTATCTTGGTATCGCCAGCTGAATTTGAAATCACTGTCGGCATTTCTTTATTCAATGGCGTTCATTCTTAGCGTTATCGTTGTCGGAATGCTCGTCATGACGATGCAGTTCGGATTCGGGTATTTCGATTTGAATGTTCCAATCATGATTAAACAACAAACGTTTACACCCGAGGATTATAGTGTCATTTCAATGGCAGCTTATTTAGGGAAGACACTCGTTGTTCTACCGTTGTTAGTTATCTTATTCGTACGCTTGAATATCGTTTTAAGCTTGATTTTTAAAAATGAGTGGATTGTTCTATTCATTAGCAGTTTGCTATTGTTCTCTGAACGCCTTTATTTTACGCGCTCGACAAGGGAATTGTTCGGCAAGGACATCAGCCTATTCCCTCAGACTTATTTTGACTTTGGGAAAATCATTGATGGGGAAAAAAATTTTTTGTTGAACACGGAGACGATTACCTATGCAAAGGGCATCATCGTGCTACTTATTACATACCTCGTCATCGAGGTTATCCTGTTTATCGTTTCCCTTATCATTAATAAACGTCGATTCTATTTAGCAAGTTAAAGTGGGAAAGGGGGAGGGGCAAGTATATGTTCTGGAAATACTTATTATTTGAAACGAAGTTATTACTATTAAATAGAAAAAATTGGTTGTTAGGACTTGGGCTAATTCTCTTTTTTCCAATGTATTATTCACATTATAGTCAATTGGATATTGTCGAAATTAGAGAAGAGGTAGCTAAAGAATCCGAGAAGTTCTATGAGGTCTTCAATTCATTTCCCGGTTCTGTTTGGGAAACTCAAGAAGGTAAAGAAATCTACGCAAATTTATTAGAACAAATAGGATTGTTACACTGGCAAGTGCTTTACTTAAGAAAAGATGGAAACCTTGATGGGTATTTTGGTGCTGGACCAAATTTTCATAAGTTTTTTGATGGAAGACTTAAGCTGAATGAATTGCGTCTTGATTTGCATCAACGAGGAAATAAAGGGATTCATCGGGAACATATAGTTCCAGTTGATGAAATACTAAAAGAAAATGCGCTCTACCGATATCACAGAGAGCATGACATCTCACTTATCCAGGATCCGTTTAAAGCGAGCAATTACATTCCGGTCGCTTTGAATCTAATAAGCGGAACGTTGTTTTGCATTCTCGTATTGCTGGCGGGAAGTAGCATACTTGTAAATGATCAACTTCATCCTTCCGTCTTGTTCGGTTTTCCGATTTCGTTCATGCAGAAAGCAATTAGTAAGGTGGGAGTCCATTTTGTTCAAATCATGTTCTTTCTCTGTGCAAGTATATTGATTGGTAGTTTTTATGTGGCAAGAAAAACGGGATGGGGAGATTTTAGAGCTCCTGTACTTATATATCAAGACGCGGATTTTATCGCAATATCCATGCTGCGCTACTTGTTTTACATGCTCATAGCATTTGCATTAATTGCCCTATTTCTTTTGTTCACGTTCCTATTAATTAATCTCGTGACGAAAAACTTGTACGCTGCAATTGTCATTATCTTATTTGTTTTACTGGCGCCACAACTTCTTTTAGTTGCCGGAGTGGAGACGAATTGGCTCTATCCCCTCAAATTCATTGATATCAGCGCTGTGCTAAGTGGCGAAGCGGCTAAGGAATATGGGGTTGAAAAACTTGATTTCAAACATGCGTATAGTTGGCTTGTCGTCCTGAATTTGCTTGTTATATCAATTTTATATGGTAGGAATAAACTTCTGCATATTAAAAAAGTGGAAACCATCCCATTAAAATCTAGTTGAAAGGCTGGGGGAAGATGATGCTGAAATTATCAAATGTATCGATTGCCTATAATGATAAAGTCGTGTTGGATTCATTGGATTTAACTGCAAATAAAGGGGAAATTATCGGTGTCGCAGCACCGAATGGAACGGGTAAGACGACGATGTTCAATGTAATGGCGAATTTTGTGAAACCCGATTCCGGACATGTGTTTTTTGATGGGAAATATACGTACCGGAATGAAAAAGAAGAATTGCACATTCACCGGATGTTGGCGACATTCCCGGAACAAAAGGACTTATTTGAAGAATTGTCCGGCGTCGATCATTTGAAACTATACGCAAATATGTGGAAAGGATCGGCAAAGCATGTGCCCTCCATCATCGAACGACTTAACATGGGGCATTATGTGAAACGGAAAGTTCGAACGTATTCATTAGGGATGCGACAACGATTATGTTTCGCAATGATGATGGCTGCAGATACGCCTATTATGCTGATGGATGAAGTAATGAATGGGCTAGATGTCGAGAACGTCGCGCTCATATCAAAATGTTTAATGGAAATGAAGCAGGATAAACTCATATTTGTCGCTTCGCATTTGTTGGCAAACTTGGACCTTTACGCAGATCGAGTCCTTTTTTTAAAAGACGGAAAGTTTGTCCACGAACAAAAATTTACGGATGATAATGAAAATTACCTCAAAGTGGAAGTGGATATTGAACAGTATGAAACGCTTCAAACGGAATTGGAATTGCCTGCCGGCCATATGTATATCGCCAATTACTTATTATGCATACCTATAGGTGGGATGAGTGAATCGGAACAAACAAAATGGATGGGCCGAATGCTTAAATATAATAAGGAAATGACAATTGGGCCAATGGGGACGGTGGAATATTATGAGAAATATTACGCTAAATCGGGACTTCAATAATAAAACCTCGGATCGGTGGAGAATAGGAAGTAAAAGAATTTCGGTAGGGCTGTTCGTTTGCATGCTACTCTTATCCGGTTGTCATAATTTACAAGGAACCAAGACGGAAAATAAAATCGTATATGTAGACAACTATGAGATTATCGGAACTACGAGAGATGAAATCATTGGAACGGTTCATCCGGCCATTTTTACGACAGTAGATCGAAGTAATACAGAAGCAAAAAGAACCTACGGACCGATGCCAACAAAAAGAGGAGCAAAGCTAACTATCGAGGCTGGAAGGTATGTATTGACTGGTTATCCATCAGGGAATATTTATATTTACGATAAAGATGATAACTTGCTCGTTCGGGAAATCGTAGGGGAAAAAGTTGGGGCTCCTACATTAACGGCCGACATAGATTCAACGTTTTCAATCGTTTTCGACGGTGGATATAATACGGTAACGATCCAACCTGTAAGGACAGAGCTCTCCACTGAGTTGACTACAGGAATATGGGATGTCGGGTTGGACATTGAACCGGGGAACTATACAATAAGTATTCCATATGGGTATGGCTTTGTACAAATTTTTGAAGAAGGAAAAGAGCCTCGCCTATTTGAATTGCTGGGAGGAGAATTGACAAGTTCCGAAAGTCGACTGCAGTTGAAAGAAGGGCAGAAAGTGCGTGTGTCAAAAGTTTCAATGGTTAAATTCGAACTAATGAGTGAACAGGCTGGTAAATAAATGAAACGGCGGGTTGAAGTGTATCCGCTGTTTTTTTATTCATAGGTGTTATTTCATCGTTACACATATGAGTCTCTTTAACTTTTGAATAAATTGTGTCAGAAGAAATGGTCAACCAATGAATTTCCAAATAAAAATCCATAACTCTTTAAATTATTGAAATTAAAATGATATGATAGAAGGGATGAAGTTTTGCAGAAATACCTCTGAGGAGGCGTATATACATATGACGAAAGATATTAAAATTACGTATACCGAAAATGGGACAATAAAGGAACAATCGGGTACATTAGTTGCGGATTTAAAATCGCTATTTAAAGGTCCTGTCCTTATTGCGAATGCACTTCCCGTATTTG
The DNA here is from genome assembly GCF_050859005.1 of Sporosarcina sp. UB5. Classification (GTDB taxonomy): domain Bacteria; phylum Bacillota; class Bacilli; order Bacillales_A; family Planococcaceae; genus Sporosarcina. The sequence continues at coordinate 3,238,036 of NZ_CP125984.1, read as the reverse complement.
TAGGCTTTTGGCTCGCCCTTCATTTCACAGGGGGATCTTTGCTCGCTAACAGCAAATTGTTTTGGCTGTCGATGATTGGAAGTACGGTGTTAATTGGCGGGGCACTTGTGTTGAATAACTGGTATGACGTCGATATCGACACTGTAATGGAAAGGACTCAACAACGTCCAACCGTTACCGGAAACTTTTCATTGAAGATTGTGTTAGGAATAGGCATATTATTGTCGGTAATAGGGCAAGTCATGCTGCTGTTTACAACAGTGGAAGCGGCGATTTATGGTTTCGTCGGCTGGTTCACGTACGTCATCATGTACACGATGTGGACAAAACGTAAATACACATTAAATACTGTTATAGGAAGTATTTCAGGAGCTGTGACGCCGATGATCGGGTGGGCCGCGATTGCACCGTCGTGGCATATCGTTCCAATCATGCTTTTCATCATCTTATTCATCTGGCAAATGCCGCATACTTTTGCAATTGCGATGAGGAAGTACAATGAATACAAAGCGGCTAATGTAGCAATGTTACCTGTCGTTCGGGGATTCAAAATGACAAAGCGGCAAATGTTTGTGTACATTGCATGCTTGCTGCCGTTGCCGTTTTATTTAGGTTCTTTAGGGATGGTCTTCATCGTGCTCGCTACACTATTGAACATTGGCTACTTAATCGTCTCAATTCGTGGCTTTTTTACGAAAGATGATGATCGATGGGCATACGTCATGTTTATCTACTCTGTCAATTATATTGCAATTTTATTCTTGTTAATGGTAGCTGTTACATTGCCGATATATTAAAGTAGTAGACTGCTCTATACGTTGAAATCAAACGTATAGAGCATTTTTTATGTTTTTTATTTAAAATATTATGTTGTGAATGAAAGCGTTTTCTTGTATAATCAACTAAAGTATCAATCAATTCTGTAAATTGCTAGAAATTAAAGGGGGAAACGAAATGGAGAAATCAGTAAAGCGTTTTATGATAGGGGTCGCATTAGTATGCATATCCTTATTTCTAATTGGATGCGGCACAAGTTCTACAAACAAGAGCAGTTCAGGTGGGGATGAACCAAGCGGAAAACGGAAATTAATCGTCGGAACGGATGCAACGTATGCGCCAATGGAGTATATGGATGAAAAGGGGAATATTGTCGGAATTGATATCGATATTGTGAATGCTATCGCAGAAGCTGCAGGATTTGAAGTTGAATATAAAAACTATGGGTGGGAGCCGTTATTCCCTGCAGTTGATAATGGGGAAGTCGACTTTGCGGTTTCTTCAATAACGATTACTAAGGAAAGGGAGCAGTCTTTCGATTTTAGTGATCCATATTTCGTAGCGAACCAATTGATTCTAGTACCTGAGGATTCAGATGTCGAGTCATTCGAAGACTTGGTAGATAAGAGGGTTTCGGTGCAAATCAACACAACAGGGCATCATGTTGTAGCAGACCTATTAGGAAAAACAAGCTCAAAAATTGTTGCAACTGAAACGATGCCACTTGCAATCACTGAGATGATTAACGGAAATGCGGATGCCTCTGTAGGTGATAACGCTGTAATTATTGATTACAAAGCGAATAACCCGAATGTGAAATTAAAAACGATTGAAGATGACAGTTTTGAAAAGGAATATTACGGATTAATGGTCAAGAAAGGAAACCAGGAAATACTTGATCTTCTAAATGAAGGAATTGAAATAATCAAGGCAAACGGGAAACTGAAAGAAATCACTGGCTTTGATGTGGAGTAATTGTTGATTTGTAAACAGCAACTATTCACATCCAGGAGGTGATGATCATGGAGCTTTTTGGTATACGATTTGAGATGATGGAAAACATTTGGAGTTACCGGGAACTATTCATTCGGGGAATTTGGGTCACTCTTGGATTGACGGCTGCAGGATATATTGGAGGGTTCATTTTAGGATTGATTGTCGGGTTAGGGAAGTTGTCAAAACGAAAATGGATTTACTATCCTGCGAAGTACTATGTCGATTTTTTTCGAGGAACTCCATTATTGGTGCAAATCCTATTAATCCACACAGCGCTGATTCCCAGTCTTTTTGGGCATTCCTTAGGTTACTTTGTTTCCGGGGTGTTAGCACTTTCGCTAAACAGTGCTGCATATAACGCAGAAATTATCCGCGCTGGAATTCAATCGATTGATAAGGGGCAGATGGAAGCTGCCCGTTCGCTCGGTATGCCACATAGCACTGCCATGAAATTAGTTATACTGCCACAAGCGTTCAGGAGAATGATTCCACCGCTTGGCAATGAATTAATAGCTTTGCTAAAGGACTCTTCACTACTCATGGTTATCGCTGCTAGTGATATACTTTATGCAGGCAAAGTAGTTGCAGGTGTCTACCAAAGATTTTGGGAGCCATATTTAACGGTCACCGCCCTTTACCTCATTTTGACGTTCATCTGTGGAAAACTCATTACGTACATCGAAAATAGGTTCAGTAATAGCTATGTCCCTTCCACTAGAAGATCTATTTTTTCAATGAGACGATCTGCAGCGGGAGGGGGATCGAGATGATAAAAGTGAGGAATTTGCATAAATCGTTCGGCAAACTTGAAGTGCTAAGGGGTATTGACTACGACATTAAAGAGAAGGAAGTCATCTGTGTAATCGGTCCAAGTGGATCAGGGAAAAGTACATTTTTGAGATGCATTAACCTTCTGGAGGAAATTACTGCGGGCGAAGTGTTCATAGATGGCGTGAAAATCAATGACCCGAAAACAAATATTAATGATATTCGGCGGGAAGTTGGGATGGTCTTTCAACAATTCAACTTGTTTCCTCATATGCGGGTCATCGATAATATAACGATATCACCGATTAAAATTCGAAAAATGAAACAAGAAGATGCTGAAGAGTTAGCGCGCCAACTTCTTGAAAAAGTCGGGCTTTCCGATAAGGCAAACGTCTACCCGGAACAATTATCTGGCGGGCAAATGCAACGTGTTGCAATTGCAAGAGCGCTTGCGATGAAGCCAAAGGTCATGTTATTCGATGAGCCGACATCTGCACTAGATCCGGAAATGGTGAAGGAAGTATTGGATGTTATGAAACAATTGGCTGTCGAAGGAATGACGATGGTCGTCGTCACACATGAAATGGGATTCGCAAAGGAAATGGGAGATCGAGTGTTATTTCTGGATCAAGGCTTATTAGTCGAAGAAGGAACACCTGATGAAATCTTTTCGAATCCAAAGCATGAAAGGACGAAGGCTTTTTTTAGTAAAATTTTATAGTTAATAGAGGGGCTGTCCAGAAAGTGATTACTGTGACGGCTCTTTTTTATTTTAATTGGCCGGCGCCCAAAGCAAGCCTCCCCGCGCTCAAAGCATGCCGTCCCGCGCTCAAAGAGACCCTCCCCGCGCTCAAAGAGAGCTGTCCCACGCTCAAAACGAGCCGCCCCGCGCTCAAAGCAAGCCTCCCCGCGCTCAAAGCAAGCCTCCCCACGCTCAAAGAGAGCCGTCCCGCGCTCAAAACGAGCCACCCCGCGCTCAAAGTAAGCCGTCCCACGTTCTAAGCGACTCCCCCAATAATAACTTTTGTGCCAAATATCGCATATCATGATAAAAAGTAAGCGTTCAGGAGGGGTATCATGTATTATCCATATCTCCATCGACAAACTAGACAACCAGTCCGTTCCATTACTGTTGTAGGTCAAGGTGAGGTTTTTGCTATACCGGATATTGCTACTATACAAGTGGAAGTCGTCACGGTGAATGAACAATTGAGTGTAGCGCAACAGGAAAATGCAACAACTATGAATAACGTCATCCAATCGCTTTTACGCTTAGGTATACCACGAGAAAATATCCAAACAGTGTCGTACACCATTTTTCCGAAGTATGATTATGTGAATGGAGAACAGGTTTTCAGAGGCTATGAAGTGAGTAATGCAATCTCTGTAAAGATTACTGATTTTGAACAAGTTGGGCGCATCATTGACACGGCTGTAGAAAATGGTGCGAATCGGGTTTCAAATATCCAATTCTCAGTGCAAGATGCAGAACGTTATAAGCAAGAGGCGATCGTTCGAGCTTTACAGAATGCCCAAACGAAGGCCCGGACAATTGCCAATGAGTTGCAATTGCAAGTAGAACCGCAGCCAGTCAAAATAGTTGAGGAACAACAAGGCGTACAGCCTGTTCCGTTACAAACATTTGCGAGAGCGGAGCAAATGACAACGCCAATAGAAGGTGGCCAGATTGTTATCACCTCAACGTTAAGAGTTCAATTTCAATATTGACAGGAAAAGCCGGATCCAGAATGGGGTTTCCGGCTTTTCTTTTTGTATTTGAAGGTATTTTCAAACATTTCGTTGAATGTAGTAGTAGATACTAAAAGAGAGAGGAAGAAAAAACCGGAATGCATTTGAATTACATTGAACTCGGCAATAATGAAGGCCCTCTCCTCGTGTTTATCCACGGGGGCGGTGTTGGAGGCTGGATGTGGGACAAGCAAACCGCATATTTCAAAGAGTACCATTGTTTGGTTCCGACATTGCAAGGGCATGGAGGCGGAAGTGATGAAACCTCATTCTCTATTCGTGAAAATGCGCTTGATATAATTCAGTTGATTGAACAAAAGAATGATGAGAAGGACGTACATATTATAGGGTTTTCAATTGGGGCTCAAATCTGTTTGGAAATCGTAAGTCTTGCGCCTAATCTTATTAGCACCGCTATGATCAACAGTGCGGTTGTTGTTCCAATGATGTACATGATTCCCTTCATTGCCCCGACGGTTAAGATGACATTTCCACTGATTAAGAACAAGACATTTGCGAAAGCTCAAGCGAAACAACTATATATGGATGGCGAGTATTTCAAAAATTACTATGAGGATAGTTTAAAAATGAATCTCACCACGCTTATTAACGTTCTCAAAGAAAATATGGCTTACTCACTTCCGGAAAACATTTCGAAAAGCGCTGCGCGGATATTAGTAACTGCTGGAGAGAAAGAGAAGGGGCTAGTGAAGAAATCTGTTCGAAAAATCGTCGAGGTTAACGAACATTATGAATATTTCTTCGTCCCAGATATTGGACACGGTTTTCCGGTAGCTAAAGCGGATCTATTCAACGAGGTATTGGAAGGTTGGATCGTGCATCAAAAAGTGCATAAGCGATAACGGAGGGGAAGCAGTTGGCGAAATGGGAAGTGCTCAATAGTGAATACAAGTATAAATCACCATTCGGCAATTTAAGGAAAGATACATGCCAAATGTCTAATGGAACAGTTATTGAAAACTATTACGTGAACGAGTATGCGGATTGGGTGAATGCAATCGTATTGACGGAGGATGAAGAGATTGTCCTTGTAAAGCAATATCGACATCCCGGCAACGATTTTTATCTTGAAATACCGGCCGGAAAAATAGAGGAAGGTGAATCGTATGAGGAGGCGGTTCGACGTGAAGTCCGGGAAGAGACTGGCTATGTTTCGGAACAACAGCTGATTCATCTAGGAGAGTTTATGGTCAATCCTGCTACTCAGACGAACAAGGTAATTACTTTTCTAATGACCGATGCAAAATCAGATACATGACCAAGATTTGGATGAGACAGAAGCTCTGGAAGTAAAACATTTTCCTTTTGCTAGCATGGGAGAAATGATTCGGAACAAGGAAATTACACAATTGTTTACAGTCACAGCCTACCATTTAGCAAAAGATATTATTAGAAATGGAGAAATGAAGGTTGAAAAAGAAATTTAACCACGCACTCGTCATTGGTGGCACAGGCATGCTAGCAGGTGTATCAATATTCTTGGCTAATGAAGGGTTTTCTGTATCTGTCATCGGTCGATCAGCAGCAAAGTTTGAACGATTGAAAGCAAGCAGTCCTCCTGATTCAATCTTTCCGACCCAAGTTGATTACTATTCGGAAGCGTTATTTACAGAAGTCGAGAAATCGATTGCCAAGCGAGGACCATTTGATTTGATCGTAAGCTGGACACCTAATTATCTTGCGCTTGAACAGATTTGCAAAATGAATGATCAAGCAACATCGTTCCGCCTCATCCATGTAAAAGGAAGTCGTCGGTATTTTGAAGATGAGGAAATTCGAATTCCTGCCAATTGTATATATGAAAAAGTGTTCCTTGGTTTTGTAAGAGAGGATGGAATTTCGAGATGGTTGACACATAAGGAAATTGCTAGTGGGGTCATTCAACAAATTGTTGATAACACGGCTGACAGGATAATTGGTCAACTGCATCCATATAGTGAAAGGCCGAGCTAGGGGGATTTATTTTGCTGAAACGCAAATACGGCAGTCGATATGATTGGAAGCGAATTGTGGAGAGAAGATATGCAGAAAAATATATTTCTACAACACAATTTACTGGGTACGTAACTCTGCTTGATATGAATGAAGTAGCCAAACCTCTCTACATGACATATAGGGGAAGGACGGTTTGCATCGCAAATAAGGGATACAGATGGTTGCAGCATTTCCCGGATGGAAAGCATTTTTCCCTGACGACGGTATTTGATTCAACCGGCCAAATTGTCCAATGGTATATCGATATTTGCAGAGAGAATGGCTATTGTCCAATAAATGGGCCATGGATGGATGATTTGTTTTTGGATCTGATCGTGTTGCCTAGTGGGGAAGTAATAGAGAAAGATATTGACGAATTAGAAGCTGCGCTTAACAGTCAAATCATATCAGACGATGAGTTTGCACTTGCTTGGGCAGAGTTTGACAGAATTAAAACGATAGTAGTCGAAAACAGATTCGATCTTCTTAATTTGACAAAGCAGCATTTTGATCTGATGAAAAGGAATGATTTATATGGAAGATAGATTTCAAGTTACGGAAATAGAACGAGAGAAAGTGTTGAAAAATTATTTTAGAAAAGGAGTAGATGGTCCGCTTGATACTTTTCCAAGCAAAGAAAAAAGGAAGTACATCATTGCCCAAGAAATAATAAAACGATTTGAAGTTGGAAAAATGTATTTGGAAAAAGAGATAAACACGATGCTTAAAGAAATCCATCCTGATTTTGCGACCATTCGACGTTTTTTCATCGACTATGGCTTAATGAATCGTAGTGACGACGGGAAGGAGTATTGGATTGGAAATAAGTAAGCTAGATAAAAGTAATCAGGATGTATTGATTACACTTAACACATTCATCGATAAAGTGTTTTGGGAGAATAGTGATTTGAAGGCGCGGATGAACAGCAGCTTTTCTGCCAAATTTCATAACGATATTTATTCGGCACAAAAGGATGAGGAAGTACTTGCTGTAGCTTCCACCCATAAATCTTTTTGGCATCCAAATTGTATATATGTCCAACTTGCTTATAACTTGGATGGAGTCGATGTATTAGCTCTTCAAATCATCATTACTGAGCTGGAAAATAAATATGAACAACCTTTGTTTTTTCTGCTGGACGACAGATTTTCTCAGGTGAAAGATCTTTTAACCCGAAACCAGTTTAGGATGATTAGAAAGACGGAGATTATACATATCGAGCCAACTTCGCCAAAAGGTGAAACGGTGCAGGATGAACGAATTTTATCAATCAGAGAAATACGTACGAACGAAGCGAAAATGGATTGTTTTGTTCAGCTATGTAAAAAGGTGTATACAGAAACACATTCCGACAACCCTGTCGCTGACTTTCCGATTGAGAGCTGGAGGAATGCTGCAATGAATGGTTTGATGGAAGAACATAGCTATGTCATGGTAAATGGTTTGGAAATTACAGCTTTTAGTCTATTGTATGAGTCCGATGAGGACAGTTGGGAATTGGGATGGGTAGGTGTGGATGACACTTCCGGAATCAATAATTTAGACAAGTTGATTCGAAAACAATTAGAGGATGCCGTAAAGCACAATATTTCATACATTGAAAAAGAAGTGGATTCCACATGTCCTTATTCGCTGCATATTTGTGAATCCGTTAATTACGAAGTAGCGGAGACATTATACGCTTATATGAAATGAGGTTATAAGATGAATATCGTAATAGAATCACCAAGAGATAATAATGATTTGGCCGCGTTTCTTGCGAAAATGAATGTAGTGCCGAGTCGACATATAGGTTATTGCGGGGAATCAAAAGAGGAAATATACGACACGCTCACTAGCAATTTCTCAGACTTAAATTTAGCAAATTCTTTTATGGTAGCTTACGAGGAGAAAGAAATTGTGGCTGCCATCGGACTGGATGTCGATTTGGAAGACAGGAGCGCGGAAGTATGGGGGCCTTTTGTGAGCGAGGAGTTTATTCATACTGATCTTGTCAATAAACTTTGGGAGAAAGTGACTGCTCTATCGGCCTCGCAAGTGGATCGATATAACTTTTTCCTGAACCGTGAAAACGCGTATGCAAAAGAATTCTCCGTTTCTCAAGGCGGTAAATCACAGGGACAACATACAGTTCTAACAGCCAAGAAAAATGAATGGAAAGGAACCATTGAAGAAGAAGGAGTAATAGAATACAACTCCGCTTATGCAGATGGCTTTGCAGAATTGCATAGACAAGCTTTTCCTTCCACATATTATAGCGTACAAACGATTCTTAAACGATTAAGTGAAAAGAAAAAATTGTTTATTGCGACTAGAGATGACCAATTGACTGGCTATGTTTATATTGAAGTAGCTCCCCAGCATGGTGAAGGCTCTATCGAATACATTGCCGTTTCAGATCGATTCCGCAGACAAGGGATTGGCAAAAAACTGCTGACTTTTGCAATGGGAAAATTGTTAGCATATGAAGAAATAGAAGAGATTTCTATATGTGTTGAGAATGAAAATGAGATATCTATAAGACTTTATCAAGCTGCTGGGTTCAAAGTAAAGCATGAATTGATTCATTTAATAATCGACAAAAAGGCAGTCGTATTATGATTCATAGCAAGAAGGATGTCATCCGTTTGATTTCTGAAGACAAGTGGATGATGGATATTTTACGAAGTGCACAGTCTTTGAATTTACCAGATTGGTGGGTGTGTGTGGGATTCGTGCGATCGAAGATTTGGGATGAACTGCATGAATTTAAAGAGAGAACACTATTACCGGACATCGATGTAATTTATTTCGATAAATCAAATGTAGATGAAGAGATTGAAAAACACTATGAAAATATTTTGAAGCAACGTCATCATACTATTCCGTGGTCTGTTAAAAATCAAGCAAGAATGCATACTGTGAACAATGACCGTCCCTACTCGTCGTCTTCTGAAGCAATAGCCAAGTTTCCTGAAACAGCTACTGCATTGGGCGTGAAGCTGGATGAAGAAGGAAAAGTCATGTTGACTGCTCCGCATGGAATAGAAGACGTGATCAACTTCACCATAAGGCCAACACCTTACTTTAGTGAAACAGAAGAGCGGATGGACTATTATCATCTACGAGTTCGCAAGAAGAATTGGAAGTCGATATGGCATAAGGTTGAAGTATTACAAGTGGAATAGAGCAAGGGGGGCATATTCATGAAATTCACTATAAAGAATTCATTATTTACAGCGATAGTTTCCGAACTGCATAAAATATGTTCGAGTAAAAGTCTGCTCCCAATCCTATCTGGTATAAAGATCGAAGCAACTCAAGATGGCATTGTTCTAACAGGTGGAAACTCGGAATTATTCATTGAAAAGATAATTCCTTTACAGATAAATGGGGAAACAGTTGTTGAGGTACATGAAGTGGGAAGTGTTGTTGTATTGTCAAAGCATTTTATGAACCTCTTAAGAAAACTCCCGGATGATATTGAGCTATCATCTGACAATATGCAATTAGTTCTCATCAAGTCCGGTTCTATTGTAACGAGAATGAACGGCTTAGCTGCAGTCGATTATCCAAAACTGCCGGAAATCAAAATACTTCATTCTGTTGAAGTTGATGTTGCATCACTAAAAGAAGTGATCAAACAAACAATTTTTGCTGTCTCCAAAAGTGAAGCGAAACCAGTGCTTACTGGTGTAAAAATGGAGTTTGAAAAGAACAAACTTACTTGTACCGCAACTGACTCCCATCGTTTATCACGTAGAGAGATGCAGATTAACTTCAATGAAGGAGCTCATTCAGTTGTTGTTCCAAGAAAAAGCTTGATGGAACTTCTCCAGCTGAATGAATCCAGCTTTGCCACAGTACATATATCGATTGCGAACAATATGATTGTGTTTTCAACAGAAAATACGAGCTTGTATTCCGTATTAATTGAAGGGAAATACCCGAACACCCAATCATTAATTCCTACAGATTTTGTGACGAAGATTACGATGAGCACGAAAGAATTGATGGCGGGGATTGACCGAGCTTGTGTTTTCTCCGAGGAATGGAAGCATAACAATGTTCACTTGGCTCTGATGGACAATGGCATCTTGAAAATAACAACAAACTCAGCAGGAATAGGAATGATTGAAGAACAACAGAAAATAAGCAAGGTGGATGGGGTACCTGCTATTGATATGACCTTCGACGGTCGGTTTTTTCTTGAAGCGTTAAAAGGGATACAGGAAGAACAGGTGACAATCAGTTTTTGTGGAGTGATGAAACCTGCGACCATTGAGCCGGAAAAGGGTAATTCTTATGTACAATTGATTTCACCGTTACGAACATGATTCAGGGGGCTTAGAAATGGGATATGTTGAAGAATTGCGTAAGTTAGTTGGGCATCGGCCGTTGATATTTGTCGGTTCGGTTGTAGTCGTTATTGATGAACTGGGAAGGATATTGCTGCAACAGCGGAAGTTTCCGGAAGGTACTTGGGGAATCCCAGGTGGATTAATGGAATTAGGGGAATCTACAGAGGATGTGGCGAGGCGTGAACTATTCGAGGAGACTCAGCTGGTAGTGGATGAAATGACATTGATCAATGTTTACTCGGGTCCCGAACATTTCATTCGGGCTGCAAATGGCGATGAATTCTATGTCGTCACAACCGCCTATTATGCGGAAAATGCAAAAGGTGACTTGGTGATTGATCAGACTGAATCCATTACTTTTAAATATTTTTATCCCCATGAGTTGCCTAACAATATCGTTAAAAGTCATAAGGACATATTGGATGAATTTCTATTGAAGTATTATCCATTCTTGAGTACGGTTAACTAAATATCGTTAAAAGGGAGATGGTTGAATGAAGCAGTGGACAAAGGAAATTGAGATTAATGCACCAATCGACCGAGTGTGGAAGTATCTTGATGGTTCATTAGAAAACATGCAAAAAATTATGCCGCAAGTTGTTTCAAATGAACCTGTCACCATTACAGAAGGAATGGTTGGAAGTGTGTACTTGCAGAAATATAAAGAAGGCAAGCGTGTAATGGAATATGAGGTCGAAACTCTAGACTACTTAGACACTCCAAATGAAAAAAAGCTGAAAGTCGGTTTTACACTTGGTGGAATGTTTGAGATAACTGCTCGTTATGCCCTTGTTAAGATTGGTGATGAGAAAACTAGATTTAGTTATACAGCTACAAATAAACCGCTGAAATGGTTCGTGAAGTTATTTTTGCTTTTTGGAAGTGATAAAGTCGTTGTGGATTTTGTTGAACGAGTGAAAAGGGTTGCGGAAAAAGAGGTGGGCAATTAATGAATCAAGCAGCAAAGAGTTACTGGGAGAGTTATTGGGGTGACAAAGAACGTCCGGCATCAGTTACTGCTTGGATGTTTGGCGATACGCCGGACGAGCTAGCACAGTTGGTCATTGAGGAAAAGAAGACAGCAACATGCTCAGCTCATGTACTGTATGAATTGGAAAATGAACCGCTCCCGACAACAGAGGATTATAGCATCATTTTGAACAGTAAAGAGGAACCCGTTGCAATCATTAAAACAACTGATGTGTCGATTGTCCCTATGAATGAAGTAACAGAGGAGTTTGCGTTGGCGGAAGGTGAAGGCTCCTATGAAGAATGGAAAGAGATTCATGACCGTTACTTCAAATCAGAATTATTGCCACGTGGAATTAAATTTTCTGAGGACATGCTTCTCGTTTGTGAAAGATTTACTTTAATCGATGTGAACAACCGAGAGAAATTTTAATAAATCAGGGGGAACATGGGGTATGGGGTATATAAGTGAATTGAGGGAACTAATTGGAACACGTCCAATTATAATGGTCGGTGCGAATGTAATAGTAGTGGATTCTGAGAATCGATTGCTTTTACAACTACGGGCAGATAATAACTGTTGGGGATTGCCTGGGGGTTCAATGGAGCCAGGGGAATCTCTACAAGAGGTGGCAAAGCGTGAACTATATGAAGAATGCAATTTAGTATCCAATCACCTTGACTTTTTGAATATTTTCTCTGGTGAACAATTTTATTATAAATATCCCCATGGTGATGAAGTTTTTAATGTCATTGCCACTTTTGTTTGTGCGGATTACGAGGGTGAATTACGGGCAGATCAAGATGAAGTGTTATCATTACAATTCTTTTCGATTGATGAACTCCCAAGTAACCTAAATCACCCGGAAACTCCAATTATCCATGAATTTATCCATATGAGGGGGAGAAGGATTGAAAATTATCCGATTGGATGAAATTGAGGGGAAAAACACTTACGAGGGGGATGAGAGAATGGAATGTTTCATTTGCAAGAAACATCGGGGTGAACTTCAAACAGATGGTATTACAATCTATGAAGATGATTATGTTTACGTAGGACATATTGATAATAATGGAGAATCAGGTTATTTAGGACATCTGATGATTGATTTGAAAAGGCATGCACCGACACTTGGAGATATGAATCAAGAAGAAGCGGCTGCCTTTGGAAGTATTATGGCACGCGTGAGCAAGGCGCTCATGGTTACTGAAGGCGCGGAGCATATTTACTCTCTCGTTTCCGGAAACGCCGTTCCTCATTTGCATATGCATATCGTCCCGCGTTACCCGGGCACACCTGAACAATATTGGGGACCGATGTCTGTCCGTGAATGGTCCGACGCTCCGATTGGGGGAAATCATGAAATCGTCGAGCTTTGTGAACGAGTACGCTCATACTTGGAGAACAACGATGCGCATTAAGTTTTCATGGGTTGGAAGTGAAAAGAATTTTATCGACGAGAAAGATGTTCAGTCGGTAGATCGTGTTACCATTGGGCGATTTGGTGGGAATTCTTCTGCAGGACAGTACAAGAATGAGGATGGCTGCATCGTGTGGATAGGAGAGGATTGGGAATTTGCTGCGATTTTAGATGCACATTATAGTGCTGAAAGTGCTGAACTTGTCATCCGGACATTAGAAGAGTACGAACAAGAACTTATTAGGATGATAGCTGAGCCAGGATTTCACCATGTGGAAGAAAAGCTTCTGACGATATTCCAAAGTGATGAATTTCTTGATCAATGCAAGAAGGCCAAAGGAGAAACAGCTTGTCTGATCTGTATTCGAAAAGAAAATTATCTTTGGTGGTTTTCCGTTGGAGACTGTGTCGTTTACGTCTTCCATCCTGATTTAATCGCTCTCGGTCAATTTCAATTGAATCAAAGGCAGTTTTATGAGTGGATTGGTCAAGTGAATACGTTCGATAAAGCAGTTCCTTGCTTCTCGTCAGGCGTTCGGGAATTAAGGAAAGGGGTCAATCGAATATTCATGACAACAGATGGCTTGCTTGAATGCCCAGGGGAACCCTTTTCCAACCCAATGGACTTGGTGGATATATTGGATGCTAAACAATTTGAAGTCGCCTTTTCCATGATTCTGAAAGAAATTGAAAAGAACAATGTAAGGGACAGTACTACGATAGTTGCATGGACGGTTGAAATTTCGAAACAAGGCAGTATTCCGAGCGATTTTAATAATAAATAAGTTCCTTACAGAAAGCATCAAGGGAATTACCTAAATTAATTCAATTATAAAGTAAGTTCCACCCCTACATCGAATTAGCTGATGTAGGGGTATACTATATCTAATGTTATCAAAGTTGCTTTTTCTTCTTTGCCTTTCGCAGCTCGGCGAATTCCTTTGCAATTTCTTCTTTTACTTCACTCGGTTTGATTTTTTGCTTTTTAGGTGTTTGTGGTAAGGAACGGGTATTGTTTCCGCCTGTTTTATGTTCATCTCTTCCCATTACAGTCGCTCCTTTCAATTTGCTATCCCCCATACTATGGCTTTTCGTTGTCGTTTTATGCTGAATCGGGCACATTTCACGAACCTCTGAATATGCTGAACATGAACGTCAAAAATGTTTGGAGGCTTACGTTGAATGGTAAACATGAATAACAATAATAATTGGGAAAATAACTGGAGAAATCCAAGGTTTCGCAGAATTTCAATTACCCAAGCGATGGAGGTTGCGTTAAACCGTGTTCCTGGTGATGTCATCAAGGCTGAATTGGAATTTGATGACGGTGTTTTGCTTTATGAAATAACAATCCGCACAAAAGAGGGCGTTAGATACGAAGTGAAAGTCGATGCAGTAACAGGTCAGATTATCAGCTCTAAACAGGACTAAACGTGACCGGACCTCCCGTTTAGATTGGTATGGATGGGGCATGCTTACAAAGACCATACTTTGAGGAGGTTCGGGATATATGTCACTAAGTGAAGAACTGAAAAAACTGAGGGAGTTCAAATGTGATTCCCGTTGTGTATTGAGTGTGTATTTAAATACGAACCCTGCTGATCCGGAACAGCAGAATGGCGCTTGGCGAATCCATTTGAAAACCGGTTTGAAGCGTATCGATGAGTATTTGGAAGCATCTGATGATGAAAAAGAAATAAAGGCGTATAAAAAACTGAAAGAAAAAGTGACGAAAGAAATTGAAGACAACCAAAACGACTTTAACAAAGGGGTCGTTATTTTTGCGTCCGAAGATCCTGAATTATGGTCCGTCCACTATGTACAAGTGCAAGTGAAAACAAGTTTCCACTGGGAAGACCATCCGGTAATTGAGGAATTGGAGTATATGTTAAAAGCGTATCCAGAGGCGGGCGTTATTATGCCGAGCTTTGGCGAAGTTCGCATTTTGGATACTGCAATGGGATTCGTCAATGGAGAGAGGAGTTATGCGTTTGACTCTGGTCTGGAAGTGTGGAAAGAGCAGAAAGGTGTAGTTTCGTCACTCCAACGAGGTGTCGGTGGCAACAATCCAGATCAGCTTGATCAGCGACTAAAAGAAAATCTTGAACGATTTTATAAAGAAATGGGCACCATTGTTGAAAAGATGCGGAAAGAACTTAACTGGAAGGAATTATACGTCGTCGGAGAAGCGGAATTGGCAAACTCGTTTGTTAAAACATTACGCATTAAACCGAATAACTGTATTTATAAAAACCTAATCAATATCGAATCGAATAAAGTGCTCCATCAAGTTTTTGAAAAATAGCTTGACCTTAAAACCGTTCCTCTTGAAGGAGCGGTTTTATTCGTTACAGATAATTACCCATCAACATATCATAGAGAAAACGCTTGATGGGAGGTTGAACGATGGGATTATTTTTTAATAAGAAGAACCACTCGGATCTTTACAAAGGCAGCAATATTCCTGAAAGAAATCAGGCCGTCTATCGAACCGATTCCTTATCAGAAGCAATGAAAGATCAAACGAAGGCATTCGAAGCAATGCATGACAAATATAATGAAATTGAAAAACAACTTCAACATCAGAGAAGAATTCAATCAGATCGTTGGAAAATGACAGGGGCCCGTATCGATGAAATATTGGAACGTCAAACCCGACATCGACAATTTGAACAAGAAGCGATCGAAACATTAGAACGTTTGGATCGAAAACATAAAGAGCTTCAACAATCGATTGAAAATAAAAGGAAAATGAATGAAGAGCTTGTGAAACAAATTAATATACTGAATGAATCAAACGGCGAAATAGCAGAACGGTTGGATAAATTCGAAGCAGACCAAAAGAGACTCCTTACAAAGATGGATGTGCAAATTGAAAAGCAAGACCAATTCTCCCTTTCACTTGAAGAGCAGAAAACGGCTCAAACTGAACTAGCGGAACGAATGGAACGAAACGAAGGATTGATTGAAAAAATGATGAGACAAATGGATTTCTTAAAGTCGGTCATTTTCGAGCGATCGCATTTTATCGCAGAAAAAATTGACAAGAGCTATAAGCTTACAACGACGTATATGAGTAGTTTAAGAGGAAAGTCCAATCAATCCGAATCAAACTAAAGGCTGTTTTAATTTACCCTACCTCCTGAAAAATATTGCCTGTGAAAGGTCTTTGCCTAGAGCACGCATCATTTTTATATCCGTTCAATATAATAGGGGGGAAAGGGGGTTATGAAAAATTGAATGAAAAAGAAAAAGAAACACGAACTACAACTGATCAGCCACCGGAAAAGACAACGCACGCCAAAGCGGAAGGCAACAAAACATCTAGTGGACTAACAGAAAACGTGGGAGGATTACTCTGTTATATTTTTATTATCGGTCTTATTTTTCTCTTCGTGGAAAAAGAAAACCGTTTCATCCGATTCCACGCACTACAATCCGTATTTATGGCGATTGCCATCTTCCTGATCAGTATCGTCTTGGGATTCGTTCCTCTCGTTGGTGCTATTGCTAGTCTGCTTTTAAGTCCGCTCGCATTAGCGCTGATGATCTTTATGATGTATCAAGCTTACCAAGGCAACTATTATAAGCTACCATTCATTGGGGACGTGGTGGAAAATCAATTGGAAAAGCCATAATGAAAAGCCGCATTCGGATTAAGATATCTGAAGCGGCTTTTTTGTGTTCAACTAATAATTCATTCCCCCAACCATAAAAACAAATAACCAAAATAAAACTTTCATCGCCAATGTGATACTCCCCAAGATGATGCCTGCAACTGCCATCCCTTTACCGATGTGCATTTTATTCCCTGAGACACCGAAGATGATTGCCAGGATGCCGAGCAGATAAGGAATGATAGGAATTAGATTTAACACAACTCCTAAAATCCCTAACACAAGTGAACTAATCGCCATTCCGTTAGTTTGCTCGTTTTCCCTTTCCATTAAATTCACCCCCACTCTCACAGCGTATGCTACATATACGAACGAATTGAGTGTTATGATGTAACATTCTGACGAGGTGGTGAAATTGTATTCTCAATCCCAATCCTGCCTCTGCAAATCCTCTGCAACGAGTTGTAAATCATCGGCGGAAATCGTAAGTACCTCGTAATCACTCGTCTCCGCAAATTCCAATGCCATCTTCTTCATAAACTTCGGGGAACCGTCATTTTCCTCGTCATAGACGATCAGAATCCCATCGGAATTCCGCAATAAAAACTTATCCCGCTCAATGAATTGCCAAGGGGCTTCGTAAGGGCGTTTCGTTAAACTAACGCTGTAATCCGCATGCGCAAGGATAAAATGATACGCTTCCTTTTTCGCCTCGTTCCAATTCTTCTCCTGTTCTTGAAAAGGAGTGATAACGGCAAATTTCAACTCTGGATACATATCTTGTAAGTCAATGACTGTTTCTGCAGCCCACGTTTCCACTCCCGGTTGGCCGCTAATAATTACCCATTCAAGTCCGCTATCAAGTAGGGGAGTCAATCGGTTTTCCAATGCCTTTTTAATAATTCCGATGCCTGGGTGTTTATCATTGAAAATCCCTAATTCATGTGCTTTATAGCCTGTTATGACAAGTCTTTTAATCATTTACTCATTCCTTCGATTGCGGCATGCGCCAATTTAGAAATGACCATATCATCCATTGGTGGATTATGCAATCCAGCCCGTACATCCCGGTAATAGCGTTGTAACGGATTGGTTAGCTCCAAGCTTTTTGCGCCAACGACACGCATCGCTTGATCGACAATACGAATTGCGGCATTTGTTACGACATGCTTCGCTGCCCCTAATTCCTGATTCATTGCTTTGCGACGTTCCGAATTATCGTAAGCCCCAGCAACACTGTATAGGAAGTGCCGCGCTTTCATTAATTCTAAGTCGATGTGTCCGATATGGCTTTGGACATTTGGCAATTCAGAAATCGTTCCTTGAATGCTATTCGGACTATATTCAACAGCAAACTTTACGGCATAATCTCGGGCAGCTTGAGCGATTCCTAAATAGCAGGCAGGAATATGGAGTAGCCATCCATTTAATTTTTCTCCGCGTGGCCCTTCGCTGAACTCGACGAAGTCTTCCTCACTAACTGTTACATTATCTAAAACTAAGTCATGGCTTTCCGTACCACGCATGCTAATCATATTCCAAGTTTCTTTAATCGATACGCCTTCGCTTGTTTGGTCAACGAGGAAGAAGCCGGTACCTTCTCGCTCTTCAATCCATGCCGAAACGAGTGCATGAGTGAGGACGGGCGACATTGAAGTGAAATTTTTCTGTCCATTAATGACCCAATGTCCATCCTTTTTGACCGCCGTTGTTTGCGGACGTCCACCGCGCGTCGGACTGCCGGTTTGGGCTTCACTTACCGCGCGGTTCACTAATGCGCCGTTCAAAACCTCTTTTGCAAACCGTTCTAAATTGTTCTTTTCCCATAGCTCATTTGCATAAAGATCGCCGACGACGCCTTGATGCCATCCTATCGATAATCCGGTTGCACCATCGTAGGATGCAATCATCTCCTGCATAAGGATCATATCTGTGACAGAAATTCCGCCCCCACCATATTCTTTCGGTAGTGTAAGTTTCGAATAGCCCATTACAACGAGCGATTGTATATTTTCTTTCGGAAAGGCGGCAAGTCGGTCTGTCTGTTCTGCTGAGGCCCGTATGGCATTTTCAAGCGTAGTTAATTTTTCCATCCATTCTCTTTGTAAATCTGTTGTGATGAAAAGCTCCTTTGACATGTAGACACATCCTTTATTCAACAAATGCATTATGTCTATTATACGTGACGAGTCATCGTTTGTTGGAAAATAGATTTCAAATGTCTTGTGATTAAAATTAGTTCCATACAAGCCTAAAATGTTTAGTTCTCCTCGAATTTAGGAACAGTTAAGGAAGACAACAATTGAGGAGGATTGCAAATGGATGCAAAAGAAACAGCACGTAAAATACTGGATGAAAGCTATGTCGGCACGATGGCGACTGTTCAACAAGGCAAGCCTTTCAGTAGGTATATGACATTTTTTAATGAGGACTTTACGCTCTATACGGCGACTTCAAAAGAGACCGATAAAGTGGATGAGCTTGAGAGGAATCCGAATACGCATATTTTAATTGGCTATGATGGTGAAGGGTTTGGGGATTCGTATTTGGAAATTATGGGAACGGTAACGATTTCTGATGAGGAAAGTTTGAAAGAGAAGGTGTGGAATGATCATATGAAGCCTTGGTTTACTGGTCCTGACGATCCAGATCTCGTCATTCTAAAAGTCACCCCTGATTCGATGCGACTTATGAATAATAATGGAGAAGAACCTCAAGATATTCAATTTTGAAGAGGAATCCCTTGCTGATGTTTAGGCAAGGGATTTTCTCTACGTATTACTCATTCAATTTCCAAGTTGCATAATTCAGGGCCAAAGCAAAAACGACCCATCCGATATAAGGAATCATTAGTGAACCTGCAGTCCGGTCAACCTGGTAAAATTCATACATCGTCAATGCGATGGCTGCAAGCAAAATGGTCATTTCAACAAGGGCAGCGCCTCTTAGTCCCCATCTGAAATATAAAAACGACCACAAATAATTGAGACCGAGCTGCATTTCATAAACGGGGATTGCGCTCTTATGCCCATACCCTTGCTCCCTTTTTTTCTCTACTCGGTACTTTGCAAGTCCCATCATTCCATAAAGGGCAGTCCAAACGATTGGGAATGTTGCAGGGGGTGGTGAGAAAGAAGGCTTGTCGAGCTTGGCATACTTTTCCTCGGCATTCCGATTTGCTAACCATCCTGTAATAGATCCACCGATAATTGGGATAAGAATACCGATAGCTAACCGCTTTCTATCCATCCGACCGTTCACGTTTAAAAGTTCCACTGTACCACCTCCTTAGTTACGTACATCGTTCCCATTAATGATGCAATAAAACAAAATAACGAGGTCAAGTATGCGCAATAATAAAAAAAGTATTGATTCCATAAATTCTACGCTATACTATTACAATATTCATCGGAGAATTTGCAGAGAAGGTAGTGATTAAATGAAACAACGTGAGCAATGGACGTCGAAGATAGGATTTGTATTAGCGGCGGCTGGAAGTGCAATTGGACTTGGTGCTATTTGGAAATTTCCATATATGGCGGGTACGAATGGCGGAAGTGTATTTGTACTGTTATTCATCATTTGTACATTGGCAATTGGATTGCCAATCTTGCTAGCTGAATTTGTCATCGGTAGGAGGGGACAGCATGATGCTGTCACATCATTAAAAAGATTGGCTCCAGGAAAGCCATGGTTTTTGATTGGATGGATGGGGTTACTCAGTTCCTTTATCCTATTATCATTTTATAGCGTTGTAGGTGGGTGGATTTTATCCTACTTGGTAAGGGCGATTCTGTTTCGTCTTGATGTTGCTGATTATGGTGGACTTTTTGGCGCGATTATTGCGAATCCTGCAGAAGTGCTAATTGCGCAAGCTGTGTTCATGATTTTGACGATATGGATTGTCCAAAGTGGGGTTTCTGGCGGAATTGAGCGGGCAAGCCGGTGGATGATGCCTTTGCTTTTCATCTTCTTCATCGTCTTGGCAATACGATCATTGACACTCGAAGGGGCGATGGAAGGGATTCGCTTCCTATTCGTTCCAGACTGGTCGTATTTAACAGGTAAGACATTCTTGCTTGCGCTTGGACAGGCATTTTTCTCATTAAGCGTCGGTGTCACAGCAATGATGACGTACGCATCCTATTTGTCGAAAGAGGAGCGCCTTGGGCAATCCGCTTTCAATGTTTCCATATTGAATATTTTCATCTCGCTACTCGCGGGTATCGTCATATTTCCGGCAGTATTTGCACTTGGGCATTCGCCAGCTGAAGGGCCTGGCTTGATCTTTGTCGTATTGCCTGCGATTTTCAATGAAATACCGTTTGGAGGATTTTTCATAATTCTGTTCTTTGTTTTATTGTTATTCGCTACGTTGACGTCGTCCATCGCAATGTTGGAAATTGTTGTCTCGACAGGGATACGTCAGAAACTGGAGCGGAGAAGAACAGCAGCTTGGGTTTTCGGATTATTAATTTTCATCGTCGGAATTCCAAGTGCTTTATCATTTGGCTTCTTATCAGATGTGAAGATGCCAGGGGGAACTTTCTTCGATTTTGCGGATATTTTAACTAGTCGGATTGGTCTACCTTTAGGTGCACTTCTCACCTCAATCTTTGCGGGCCTTATATTAACGACTGCAGAAACGGCTGATGAGCTTAAAATGAATCCATTCTTGCATCATACGTGGAAATTCATCGTCCGTTTCATTGCACCGCTAGCAATTATTATTATTTTTATCGCATCGTTTGTAAATTAATAAGTCATAAAAAGCATTTCTTCATAATGAAGGATGCTTTTTATTTTTGATGAAATAGAAAGGAGAATGCAAATAACGCGGAGAATTCTATTCATTAAGAAATTGAAAAGGAGAGATCATATGGAAGTAAAAACGATAGCTACTTTTGAATGCGAAATTGTTCAAAAGGAATACCAGTTGGTTGGCCAAAGCATAACAGCAAATTTTCCAGAGTCGTTCCCGGATGCTGCTATCAAAGTTCAAATAAATTTTGAGAAACGGGTGGATGAAGTTAAATATTGCAAGAACAAGCAAGTTCTAATTAGTCCGTATATGTGCAATGATATCGTCGCCACTTATTTCGCATGTGTGGAAGTCGATGAGCTTACGGAAATACCTGAAGGGATGATCGGAATAAAACTTCCGATGACGGAATATGCCAAAATTAGTTGTTCCAATAAGACGATTGGTGAAGGGTATTCCAAATTATTTACGTGGATGGGCGAGAATGGATACAAGCAAAAATGGTACGACAAATCATTTCCAATTGAGATCTTTTATCTTGAAGAGGGAGCCGAGGAAGAAGTCGTTGAAATATTAATACCGATCCATTGATAACAAAATCGGCTATCCGTAATGATGGCCGATTTTTTCTTCTTGCGCATATAAGCATATAATTATATGATACTAACGAGGAGTGAAGATAAATGAAAACAACAGAATCGATTGATTTGCAAAAGGCATCACAAATATTAAAGCTTCTCGGTGATAAGACGAGATTGACGATGATGAAATTGCTTGAGTCACATGATTGCTGTGTGTGTGAATTTGTCGAGATCTTTAAGATGAGCCAGCCTGCAATTAGTCAACATCTACGGAAATTGAGGGATATTGAGTTGGTGAAAGAGGAGCGAAGGGGGCAGTGGATTTTTTATTCAATTAATCAAGATCATGAAGATTATCCATTGATCTCAAGTATTTTAAATCACTTACCGGATCAGGATGACTCAATTTCAGAGTTGGTAGCGCAAGGTTTGCGGATTTGTTGTGAATAGGGAGGAAGACTTTTGTATTTAATCATAACTGCATTATTGATTTTTATTATTACGCTCATTTTTGTTATTTGGCAGCCTCGAAATCTTTCGATTGGATGGTCTGCATGTGCCGGGGCAATCATTGCATTGTTACTTGGTGTCGTTGACTTTACGGATGTGCTCGATGTCACGGGCATTGTTTGGAATGCAACACTTGCTTTCGTTGCAATTATTATCATCTCGCTGATATTAGATGAAATCGGATTTTTTGAATGGTCTGCCTTACATATGGCGCGGTTAGCGAAGGGGAGCGGGCTGCGCATGTTCGTTTATGTGAGCCTTCTTGGTGCAATCGTAGCGGCGTTGTTCGCGAATGATGGCGCGGCGTTAATCTTGACGCCGATTGTATTGGCGATGGTTCGAAATTTGAACTTCAGCGATAAAATGATCTTTCCATTCATCATTGCGAGTGGATTTATCGCAGATACGACTTCGTTGCCATTAGTTGTGAGTAACTTAGTTAATATTGTTTCAGCCGATTATTTCGGCATCGGTTTTGCTGAATATGCCTCGCGGATGATTGTTCCGAACTTATTTTCATTAGTCGCAAGTATTATCGTCTTGTATTTGTTTTTCAGAAAGAGTATCCCTGGAAAATATGAAGTGGCTAATTTGAAGCAGCCGAAAGATGCAATAAAAGATCACAAAATGTTTCGGCTATCTTGGGGAGTGCTCGGTATTTTGCTCGTTGGCTATTTCTCGAGTGAGTTTATTGGACTACCCGTATCGTTTATCGCTGGAATTGTAGCGATTTTCTTTTTAGGCATGGCGAAGCGAAGCCCCGCTGTTCAAACGAAACAAGTGTTAAAAGGGGCTCCGTGGGCAATCGTCTTCTTCTCAATCGGCATGTATGTCGTCGTATATGGATTGAAAAATGCCGGGTTGACGAGTGTCCTAGCAAAAGTTATTCAACTGGCAGCTGACCAAGGCCTCTTTGTAGCGACGGTTTCAATGGGCTTCATTGCAGCATTTTTATCGTCCATCATGAACAATATGCCAACAGTTATGATTGATGCACTCGCAATTGCGGAAACGAACACGACTGGACCAATACGTGAAGCGCTCATCTATGCCAACGTTATCGGGTCAGATTTAGGACCTAAAATTACTCCAATCGGTTCACTCGCAACGTTGCTATGGTTGCATGTCCTTTCGCAAAAAGGTGTAAAGATTGGCTGGGGAACGTACTTTAAAGTTGGAATTATTTTGACGATCCCTACACTTTTCATCACGCTTGTCGGATTGTACGTTTGGTTATTAATTATTTAATTAAGGAAAAGGAAGTGTGAATCATGGAGAAAAAGAAGACTCTTTATTTCCTCTGTACAGGTAACTCTTGTCGTAGCCAAATGGCTGAAGGATGGGGAACGAAAATCCTCGGTGATGAATGGATTGTGAAAAGCGCAGGCATTGAAGCGCACGGAGTCAATCCGAACGCAATAAAAGCGATGAATGAAATCGGGATCGATATTTCTACTCAAACGTCAGACCTCATTGATATGGATGTACTGAACAATGCTGATTTTGTCGTCACACTTTGCGGAGATGCCGCGGACAAATGTCCGATGACCCCACCACATATTAAACGTGCTCACTGGGGATTCGATGACCCAGCAAAAGCGACGGGAACGGAAGAGGAAAAGTGGGCATTCTTCCAACGGGTACGAGATGAAATTGGTTTGAGAATAGAACGATTTAACGAAACAGGGGAATGAGCTTTGTTCGGTGCCTGTGCAGCACACTATTCAGTCAATACACTACAATTGCATAATGTAGTTGTTGAAAAGTTGGTATTTAAGCTTTTGTTATTCAATGAAGTGTATTTATATACATCGTATTGAATTGTCATAAATGTATGATGCACAGGCGGCCACACAATTCTGGCAATTCATCTTCTGAAATGATTACAAGTAAATGTTCTTTGAAACCGGATGTAATTGTAGAGGATACGCGCGTGTCGTCCCATTTGTGTGTGTTCATATAAATAAGGTTGAAGGCGTCGAAGTAATTCATTGTCGCAATGGCAACGATCGCCGTATAGGCGGTAACATTTATCGTGCGCTCTACACGCCGCGTCTACTTCATTAACAGGATCTCCTGGCCCGTTACAACGAGGACCACACCAGTTATATCCCGGAAAGACACAAAAGCGAAACCGTTTATTTTTTTCGGATGACAACGGAGTCACCTCCTTTTCGAGTTAAGTTACACAGTAAATAGTATTATATTTTATTCAACAATTTGTGGTAGCACATAAGCGTGAACCTACGAGAAATGACGAAAATCCCTTAATGCCATATTCATAGCATTAAGGGATTCTTTTGTTTGATTAATTCAATTGTAGATGTCAGTAAAACTCAGACTCTTAGCGAGCCGCGGAAACCTCTTGCAGCATAGTAGGAATCTGCGCCGTTGTGGTACATAAATACAGTGTCGTAGCGTCGATCACAGAAGATCGCCCCACCAAGTTTGCGGATATCGCCAGGTGTTTCCACCCAGCTCGACGTTTTCAAATCAAACTTGTCCAATTTTTGTAACGCTCGATATTGTTCTTCGGTTAACAATTCAATGCCCATGGCAGTTGCCATATCCATTGCGCTTGTTTCTGGTTTGTGTTTTTTTCTAGACTCCAGCGCTGCGCGGTCGTAACAAACACTTCTACGGCCCTTTGGACTTTCTGGAGAACAATCATAAAAAATGTATTCATCTTTCTTATTATCATAACCGACAACATCCGGTTCGCCGCCGGTATTTTCCATTTCATTGAGCGACCATAGCTTTTCAGTAGCAGCTTCAAGTTTTGCTTGGACGTTCACCCATTCAATGCCTTCATGGCGGTGCATGTTTTTCTCGAAACGGGCTTTCAATACTCCGATTAACTCCTCCCGTTGTTCATGTAACAACTCCATATTATTTGCGTTTGTCATGTTCGTCTCCTCCTTGCTTATTGTTCTTAGTATATACAAGAAAGCTATTAGTTAAAAACAATTGCTAGCTGATTTGCTCTTGGAATGCATATCAATATAAATAATAATATTGGTGGTATTTTAATTTTTATATAAAATATTTATTTTCATTGTACATTTTGTGTCTGTTGTATTGAGTTTTAATGAAGTTGTTATGAAGATGTTGTGAAGTGTATAAATACTAATTGTTTTTACTTTTTTATTATATTAAGATATGTTTTGAGAGCATAGATTACGAAATATTATTACACTGCACGCTGTTTCTTTTGTTTTAAAAAACAATAGAAAGGGGAAGTTCCATGAAAAGGAAATGGGCTTTACTTACATTAATGATCGGCGTTTTTGCGTTGTTAACAGGTTGCGAACCGCTAATGGTTCTGGATCCGAAAGGGCCTCAAGCTGAAACGACGGCCAAAGTTATTTGGATTTCAATTTGGACGATGGCCATTGTTGTTATCTCTGTTTTTGCTTTAATGATTTATGTCATTTATAAATACCAGGCTTCAAAACAGAGCGAGGATTATGAACCTCCGCATATCGAAGGGAATGCGATAGTCGAATCGATCATTGTCGGAATTCCGGTTATTATTATCATTTTTCTTTCGATCATCACAGTCAAATCGAATTATGAAGTTGAGGCGACGCCAAAAGGATATGAAGATCAGAAACCATTAGTTATCTACGCTTCTTCCTCAGACTGGAAATGGCATTTTAGTTATCCGGAAGAAAATATTGAAACGGTTAACTATTTATATATCCCGACGGATCGAGCATTGGAATTTAAAATTTACTCACACGGTCCAATCACAAGCTTCTGGATTCCTCAACTTGGGGGACAAAAATATGCGATGTCGGATATGATCACTACATTACATTTAGCAGCCGAGGTCCCTGGTGAATACATAGGAAGAAATGCGAACTTTAGCGGGAAAGGCTTCGCTGAACACATCTTCCACGTGGAGGCAATGTCAGCCGAGGAGTTCGATAAATGGGTGGAAGATGTAAAAGCGACAGCCGAGCCTCTAACAGAAGAGAAATTTACTGAATTACTGGAGCCGGGCCATCTTGGGCAAATGACGTTTAGTGGTACGCACTTGGAGTTTTTGCCGCCGCCTGAGGGTCACGATCATGGTTCAAGTCATTCAAACGAAGATGAGCACGATTCCAATGATGCTAATGATGACGAAGAGGCGGGTCATTAGAACAGTTTTAAAATTACTAGATTCGTATTTACTAACCATTTCTGTCATGAATAAATTCAGAAAGGAGTACGACAAATATGGATTACTTTGATCGATTTGCTATTCCTCATCCGAGTCCTGCAATTTACGCATCTATGGTTGCCATTGGCCTTACGGTAATTGTGATAATCGTAGGATTAACTTATTTTAAAAAATGGGGTTACTTATGGCGTGAATGGTTAACAACTGTTGACCATAAACGAATCGGTATTATGTATCTGATCTCCGCATTGCTTATGTTGTTCCGTGGCGGGGTCGATGCACTGATGATGCGGGCACAAACTGCTGTACCTGACAACAAATTATTAGATGCCCAACATTATAATGAAGTTTTCACGACCCACGGGGTTGTTATGATCATCTTTATGGCGATGCCATTTATTTATGCACTTATGAACTTAGTAGTGCCTTTACAAATTGGGGCAAGAGATGTAGCGTTTCCTCGATTGAACGCGCTTAGCTTCTGGTTGTTCTTTATGGGTGCGATGTTATTTAATATTTCATTCGTTGTCGGCGGTTCTCCTGACGCGGGTTGGACTTCGTATTTCCCGCTTGCTGGAAATGACTTCAGTCAATCGGTAGGAACGAACTACTATCTCATGTCGATTCAAATTGCCGGTTTTGGTACGTTGATTTCGGGCATTAACTTCATTACGACGATTTTTAGAATGAGAGCTCCTGGTATGACATTAATGAAAATGCCAATGTTCACATGGACAGCACTTATTACGAATGCGATTGTCGTTTTCGCATTCCCAGTCCTGACAGTGACACTTTTGTTGGGGACGATGGATCGTCTATTTGGTGCCCATATCTTCTCGATGACAAATGGCGGGATGGATATGCTGTGGGCGAACTTATTCTGGGTGTGGGGACATCCTGAAGTGTATATCCTCATATTGCCTGCCTTCGGTGTATATAGTGAGGTCGTTTCTACTTTCTCACGACGTAACCTGTATGGCTACAATACGATGGTCGCTTCAATTGTCATAATTTCATTCCTATCATTCTTTGTTTGGGCGCACCATTTCTTTACGATGGGGCAAGGGCCATTAAGCAATAGTATTTTCTCTATAACGACGATGGCGATTGCCATTCCTACCGGTATCAAAATCTTTAACTGGTTATTGACGATGTGGAAAGGTCGAATCGAGTTTACGGTTCCGATGCTCTACGCAATCGGGTTCATTCCAATCTTCACAATTGGTGGGGTGACCGGGGTCATGCTCGGTATGGCGAGTGCCGATTATCAGTACCATAATACGATGTTCTTAGTTGCGCACTTCCACTATACAATTATCCCTGGTGTCGTCTTCGCGATGCTTGCAGGTCTTACGTACTGGTGGCCAAAAATGTTTGGCTTCATGCTTAATGAACGGATTGGAAAATGGGCATTCTGGTTTATCGCAGTCAGCTTCAACGTCACATTTTTCCCGATGTTCTTCTCTGGGTTGGATGGGCAAGCACGTCGGATGTATACATATTCTGAAGCAACAGGATTTGGCTTATTGAATATGATTTCTTTCATAGGGGCGGTTGGTCTAGCAATTGGCTTTGCGATCATCGTCTATAACGTCTATTATAGTACGCGTTATTCACCGCGAAATATCGGTCCCGATCCGTGGAATGCTCGTACACTTGAATGGGCGACACAAACGCCTGTTCAATACTATAACTTTGCGCGGACGCCACATGTAGAATCAATTGAAGCGTTTTGGGACTATAAGAAAAAGGGAGTACCTTTATTTAAAGGGGAAATTGAAAAGATTCATATGCCGAACAACAGCGGAGTGCCGTTTATTATGAGTAGTATCTTCTTCGTCTGGGGCTTCTCGTTCGTATTCAGCATGTGGATTCCGGCGATCATTACGACAATTGGATTCTTTGCCTGCATGGCTCACCGTTCATTTGAAAAAGACGATGGATATTACATTCCTGTTCAAGAAATTGAGGAAATAGAAAAAGAGGGCGAGGTGTTCGTGAATGAAAAACGATAACGCGCTTCCACTCGAATATAGTACGGATCAGAATAAGATGAATATACTCGGTTTTTGGGTTTTCCTCGGAGCTGAAGTGATGTTGTTTGCGACTCTGTTTGCAACGTATTTCACATTGGAACATCGTACAGGGAACGGACCGACCGGAGCGGAGATTTTTGAAATTGCACCAGTTCTCATTGAGACCATTTTGCTATTAACGAGCAGCTTTACGATTGGTCTTGGCGTTCATGCAATGCGAATCGGTAGAAAAAATGCGATGATAACATTTTTCTCGATTACATTGCTTCTCGGCCTCGCATTTTTAGGTGTGGAAATTTATGAGTTCGTACATTACGCTCAAATTGGAGCAGGCCTTCAGGTGAGTGCTTTCACGGGAGTTCTTTTAACAACGTTAGGTACGCACGGAGCGCACGTTACATTCGGTCTCTTCTGGGGCTTGTTCATCATTATGCAAGTGAAAAAACGTGGTATTACGCCAGAAACGGCTAACAAATCATTCATCTTCTCGCTTTACTGGCATTTCTTAGATGTCGTCTGGATCTTTATCTTCAGCTTCGTCTACTTGAAAGGAATGATGTGAAATGAGCGAATTATTTCCACGTAAACAAGTGATGGGATTTGTCTTTTCGTTAGTTCTTACTGCAGCGGCACTGACTGTCTACTTCATGGAGCTATCTTTTGCAGTAGGAATGACGATACTATTAGCGACGGCATTCATACAAGCGGCTGTTCAGCTAGTCGGCTTTATGCATCCTGGTGAGTCAGAAGATAAAATGGCGATTTACGCAAATATTTATTACGGAGTTGCTATCGCGCTCGTCACCGTCTTCGGAACGTTACTAATATTAGTTTGGGATATGAAATAGTACAGCAAAGGAGCGCCTTTATGGACGCTCCTTTTTTAATGAAAGCCACGCTTATCTACCTTCTCCAACATTTCCTCAGTTGCAACAAAGAATACCCCCATTATGAAAATGAAAATAGCTCCCATTACAGTACCAATTCCGATGCCTGTTATTGCACTGTAATCGCTTACAAAGAAACCGTACAAGAAAATGGAGATTCCAATCGCTAGCACTGTAAGACCGACAACCTTAACGGAATTCAACATCTTTAACCTAGCTTCCATTGATAACCACCCCTTTTCTCTATTATTCAACTTGTTCACAAAATTGTCAAACTTTTTTAGAGTTATCTTCAAGGGTGATAAATGCATAATAACAATGAGATTACGCAAAATAACATGAATCTGAGAAGAAGGGAGGGTTTTGTTTGAAGCATAAAAAAACTATTTTCACCTTTGCATCAGTCCTTTTATCAGCAGGATTATTGTTCGGATGCAATGGTGTTGATGAAGACGAACCGGATCCAACAGAAGAACCGTCAGAACAAAGACAACAGAATAATAATCAATAAAACGTGATTATACGGCACTCATTTATTGAGTGCTTTTTTGTTCTTAACATATAACATATAAATATCATTGAGGTTGAGTTTTGGAAAAAATTATTGCTGATATTCAGTAGAAAAACACAAAAAAAACAGTCCCTAGGCATCCGGCCTAATAGGACTGTTTTTGGAGAAGGTTGTTGTTCCGACAACCTTCCTACGGGTTTGGCACCCAATGATTCCGACTGGGCTCGAACCAGCGACCTCTACCCTGTCAATTTTGTATCCCTTTAACAAACTGGTTAAGGAGAGTTAGTTGAGTTTATTGAAATCCGATTTAATAGCGATTAAGCGATATGAAGAATTAATTCAGTAAATCAAATTCGGTGTGTTTTGCAAGATAAAAGTGCAGAAGAATGCAAAGAAAAATACACAAGCTTGCCAGCCTTCGATTTAGTTTATTTTTGTCGTGATAAAGCGTTGGTCACCCTAAAACTATCTCCCGTAAAATTCAATATATGGGCATGATGGATCACTCGATCGACTAAAGCGGCAGTCAATCTAGAGTCGCTAAACACGCGGTTCCATTGACTAAATTCCAGATTGGAAGTGATGATCAAACTTTTTTGTTCGTACCAGTCAGAGATGAGTTGGAAAAGGAGCTCTGCTCCCTCCTTGTTAAAAGGAACATAACCCATCTCATCCAATATGATCAGATCAACACTTTTAAAACGACTTCTGAACTGTACCAACTTTCCCTCTTGCCATGCTTTCTCTAACGCCTCAGCCAAGTCTGACACCCTATAAAAACGGACCTCTAGTCCTTGCTTACAGGCCTCGTAACCAAGACCCGTTGCTAAATGAGTCTTGCCTGTGCCAGGAGCACCGGTTAAAATCACATTTTCTTTGCGCCCGATAAAATTCAGTGTACAAAGTTCGTGCGAATCAATGTGAGAAGGAAAATGGATCTTCTCATTCCATTGAAACGATGAAAGTGACTTCTTCTGTAGAAACTTCGCCTTTTTTATTAATCGTTCAGCCTTCGTTTCTTCCCGTAGCTGTAGCTCTTTCCGAAATAAATCTTCCAGAAATTGAACTGAATTCTCATAAGCTATATCCGAATAAATATCATTGACGTGGGCTAGTCGCAAGACCTTGCACATTGTTTTCAAATCCGCCGTCACTGTATCTCACCTTCAATCTTTGGGCCAACCTGAAGTTGATCATATTTATTCCAATCAACATCATAAGGGTGTGCTACCGGCTCTTTTAAAGAGTCCGATTGTCCATTTATTAGCTCATAGAACTCCTCATTAATTTCATTCATGTCGTGGGTGGCTAGTAGCGCTAGAATCCAGTTTAGACGCTCTTTGCGAATCATTAGATTCGAGATATTTATGTATTCATATATACGGCCTGGTAGATAGGCTGAAAAACGAGAATAGATTGCTGCTCGCGGCTTGCTTAACCATGATGTTAAGATAGCTTTCCATGGAATCTCACGATTCTTATGCATATAAGGTCGATGATCCTCATACAAGATTTCTCCGTGAGGAGATAGTACCTTGAATCGATCCCAATACTTTATGACAGACAGACTTGGATAGTTATAAGCTTTCGGTACATATACTTTCACTTTATCCAAAGTGATTTCTCCATACTTGTTCGCTTTCGCTTTTTCTTCTTTGAAGACTGGATAATCTTCTTCAGGTAACGCTAAGAGATATTGATGTTCTTCCTCAAGTAGTTCTTGTAACGGAACTTGCTTTTTATAATGAACGCGCTCCCGATCCACAGTTAGCTGCTGTTCAAGTATCTTTGTTAAGTGTTCCAAGTCTTCTATGACGGGCGCTGGAGTTATAAAGTTATATCGAACGTACCCAACTTTATTTTCCACATTTCCTTTTTCATTTCCTGAATACGGATTACATGCTTGAGGTTCGAAGCCATAATGATTGGCAAATTGCAGGAATTCATCTGTGAAAACAGCCTCTTCATTTCGGTTCCTTGGTTTAACGACAGCCGTCTTCATGTTGTCAATACGAATCTTCCTCGGTATGCCCCCTAGTTGATTGAATATCCTTTTCATCCCATGTAATAGGCACTCTTGATTTTCTCCTGGTAATGGAATGGCGTAAGCGCTGTTGCTGAAGGGGAGGGACATGACTAAACAATGAACGTCTCTATATTTCCCATCCTGTACGGCTTGCATTAATCCAAAATCCAATTGCGCTTCAGCAGGTGGATGAATTAGTCTCTCGAAGTTTTTATCTTTTGTTTCATCTTCAATATCTTCCCTTCCTTCACGCCAGTCCTTAATGAAATATGAAACGGTCCTGTAGGACCCCTTGAACCCTAGCTTTTGTAAGTCAGAAAAGATTCCTTTGTTTGTCCTTCTGTCCTTCTTCTTTAGTTTTTGATCCTCCCAAAGCCAATCTCCAACAATTTCTCCCCACTTTTCCGTGTACATCATTCCGGATTTTTTTCTTTCCTTTTCTTTCGGCAGTTGATCACCATCTGCGTACTTTTTAGCCGTTCTCCAATTGATTCCTAAAGTCTTTGATATGTGATTTATAGAAAATGATTTCTGATTCCTCATCAGTTTGATACAATTAATTTCAGGCATTGTCAGCATTTCCTTTCAACCTCCACTGCATTTGATTCGACACCAATACAGTAGAGAGATTTTGGAAGGCTGGCAAGCCTTTTTTTATTGAAACTTCAGTTGCAACGTTATGTACTTTTTCTTTTCAAAACTATGTACTTCTATTTTGCACTACACATTCGGTACAGAAAATTAATTATGCGGACAAATTGCAGACAAAAAGGTAATCAGGTGGTCTGTATTACTTTCGTAATTGTAACAGCATATAACAGAACATATTAATAATTGTTTAGTGCTGAAAAAGAAATCAAGTAGTGCAAGTAAATAGGTAGTTACAACATTTGTATTAGGTTGGATTAATAGCCTTGCAAGGCAAGTTCCGAATAGTGCTGATAATCCGGATATCAAGTTATTCAAAAAATCAGTTGTTGCGGATAATTTAGAATGAACTGCCTTTGTATAACAGAACCATTGAGATGAAATCCTTTATCATTGTTTTTGGGGAATTAAAGCACGATTGTCTGTCGGACATTTGTTGGAAAGTAGCGAGCGCCATTGAAGGCATACTAACAGAATGCAACCGCCACGGAACAACTAAATAAGAATTGAAACGAGACATCGAAGCCAGTATCCAGTATTACAACAAACGAATCAAACAGAGATTGGCTAGAATGAGTCCGGTTTAATACAATCTTCACACCAGCCAATTGGCTGTATAATACAAAAATCTAACTTTTAGTGGTCACATCGGATAGGCAAATAGATTATTTATCAAGACCCATTTTCTTGGCCACGTCCACAAAATTAACAAATTGTTCAGGGTTACTGAACATTTGAGGAAGAAGAATTTCCATCATTTTATTTTGTGGATCTGTTGTTGTCTTTTGGATTTGTTGCATTGCAAGATCAACCGCTGTAGCAGCTACTTCATCATTCTTATGCTGTATGAGTCCTTTCAATTCTACAATCTCATCTTGTATTTTTAACAAGTGCGGAACTAAATTTACTTGTTGAGTTTCTGTATGATGATTTTCCGTTGAGTCCTCTTTAGAAAAATCGAACGATTGGATTGTTTCTCTTAGGCGATTCTTAGCTTTTTCAGCCTTTTGTAAATCGTTTGTAGCATAGGTGATGGTTCGTAAACTTGCTAAATCAAACGGTATTTCCGTTCCTTCTACCATGATTGGAATAAGTGGCTTTTTAAGAGCGTGACGGTAGCCCATTTCGTAAAAGGCATTTGGATTATGCTCAGACATATCAGCAATAACCAGGTCAGCATCAGTCAGATGTTGATAGATAGTATTATCAATCCTATCAACCCCAAATAATTTATCGACACGAGTGACTGTAAATCCGAGTTCCTTGCAAATCGGCTCAATGATGAAATCTAATACAGTATCGGAGTTCTTTCGGGTATCCGAACCATCCTTACCAATTGGGCAAACGATAAAACAAGTTTTCATGTGTAAAACCTCCTCAAAATAAAATTGAAAATGCAAGTTTATGTTAATGGTAGCACTTTATGTATGGGTAATCAACGGGAGTTAGACTTCCATCTAGAATCGCCGTGAGATTAACTAGTGATGAATATATTGACACCAAGGTAAACTTGACCAGCAAAGGATAGCAATTCTAAAGGAGCAGAATTGCTCATAATAGTAAATGAAAAATAGTCCACCTGGCCAACTATAGGACAACATTTGATTGCAACACTACATGAAGGGAAAGGAATGTGGAAAGTTGCAGATTGGCTAGGATTGAAGCAATGGTCTGTTCAACGGTACATCGAGCCGCAAGGGAAAAGTTAAAGAGAGAGTAGAAGAAAAAGCTTCAGGCTGACTACATTATTAAATAAAGTTTCGAAATTATTTTACTCAACTTATATTGTAAATTTAGGGCAGTGAATCGCTCAATTAATATGAGTCGGTAACGATTTGTTGATGCCGTGGATATAATTGATGTTAAAGTTTGCGGCAAACAATATCTATATCCTTTCTGAACGTGGTTAGGCGCCGATAAGAAATTCGGTTTAATAGATAGCGATGGGAATACCATCGAAAAATCTTCTGTGATTGGTTTTACAGTCGGTGACGAGTCTGTGATCCATGTCGGTAGCAGGCTTGATTTTACACGAAACAGGATTAACTGATGTGTTCTATGAGTACACAAAAATGGTCATATCGAAAATCTCGATTGATCTATCCCTATTGTTAATCGAATGGTGAACGACAGGAAAAATCACTACAGGGAAAAGTAAAGTCATTTTGATACGCTGCCAATCTGGCAAACCATTAGCAACCTTCGTAGGTGACAATGTCTCCTATTTTGAAACGGACATTGACAAATCAACGGGTGTTTTAATAGACGGCCATTATAGGCTGGGGCTGTCCTGCCTAGAATAAATCGAACGGGGTAACACTAAGAGACTTAAAAATTGCATATAGATTCCAAAAACATTCTAAAAGTTGATATAATGGAACTACCTGAGACGTGCGTCATAGTGCTTAGTGAAAGGAGAGCTAAGATGGCTAAACTTCCTCGGCATGCCGATACGACGATCAAGACGTATAAAGGTAAAGTGACTCGTGTTAATTTCGATGAGGGGGTTGAGTTTTGAAAGAAAAAGAACTTGAAACAGACGAAAAAATTAGAGTCGCAAACTTGTATTCAGATTTAGGTTTGGAATATGTTAAGTTTGAGAGGGAGAGAAAACGAGAAATCGAGATCAGGGCGGGTGTTTCGCTGGCTTTAATCGGTGTGCTAATCACGTTGATATTAAACCTACTGGATTTCTCTTATTGGAAAAACGCAAGTAATATTATAGAAGTTGTTGGATACTTAACAATTACAGTTTTGTTGTGCATACCTCTAATTACAATTTTGAAATCCTTACATTATTTACTTAAAGTGATTTTGACTAAAGGTTATAATGGGGTCAATATTCCTGCTATAACCGACAAAATTTTAGAGGAGTCTCTGTTAAAGACACAAAGAAATATTTTTAAGTCTCATCAGGATTATATAAAGCAAAATAGAAGCCTTAATCAAGAGAAAGCTCTCGACTTTAACAACGGAGTAAGATGGTTGAAATATACATTAATAAGCTTGGTAATTGTGTTTGTAGTATTTTCAATAATAAAATCTGTACTTTCATAATTCATTTTAATAGGAGTGGACAAAGTGAAAAAACAAAAAGAAGAAAATCGAGATGTTCAAAACGATCAAGACGAGGGCATTACAGCTGAAGGTTTACCGATGCAAAGTCTGAACGAAGGATACAATCCACTGAACTGGTATACGAATGAGGAGATAGAAGATAAGTAGGACCGGAACTTAAAAATAAATAGTCCCCGCCAGTCAACTGGAGGACAACCTTGATTACAGCGTAATGCTATATCATTGTTGTCCTCTTTTTTATTTCACAAAAGGAAGTGAGGTGATGAGGACATCGCAAGATCAATTGATCGAAAAAGAGATCTCTCGTCCGCGTACATATCGTGGAGCTGAAAAAAAGGGCTGTTTTTCAAAAGCAGTACATTACAAGCATGGACATAATTCCAGACATAACTGAGCAGTTGGAAGAGGGCCATAAACACTTGTATATTAGCAAAGAAGAGCTAATGATTTTAGCCGATATCTTTGCGTCCATGTCACATCATGAAAGGCGATGCTATGTCTTCATGAAGGATAGGGAATGAGCACGGGTAGGATTGCGAATGAATTGGGGTTGAAGAAACGGATCGTGCAACAGTACATTTAGCGGGCGAGGAGCAAAGTTAAAGAAAAGTAGATAAGGAAGCGTCGTAATGCGGTGTGAAGAGTGTATGCAATACTTGGTGAGTTGCCCTAATTGTTATAGCGAATCATTCTGTTCTAGTTGCGGTAAAACTGAAAGGGAGATTGAAAAAGAACAGGAAGACGATGAATAAATGGTCTTTGACGTACGAAGTCTATATTAGTAGAGGGGGAGAATAATAGAGGGGGTGCGTTCGAGCGACCATACCCCTCCACAAGCCTCGATACATACGAATAATTACCTTGGTGATTTCCTCCTATTCTGATAACATTGTCATGGGGAGGTGTAAATATGAAATGGCTATGGACTTGGGGAGGCAAGTGTTTCGGATATAGGGATGGCGACAACCTGTGGACACATGAAGGAAAACATGTTGGAAAGTTTTATGACAAAGAAGTATATGGCAAGAATGGTAATTATCTTGGGGAAATCAGAAATGACAGGCTAATAACGGACCAAAATAGAAGACATTTTAGAAAAAGCTCGTTTACTCCTTATGGAGATAGGGTGGCTTATGTTAAGCTTGTAGATTATACCGGAAATGTGATGTATGTAGGTTATACAGATTTTCCGAGCGTGGAAAGCTTCAATTGATAGCAAACTTCTGGGAATACTTTGCCATAGAAAAACTGCACCTCCAATTATTAGATTATGTTCAACAATTGGGGTGCAGTTCGAAAATCAGAGCGTTTTTACTTGTTTTTTATATAGCTATTTCACTGTTGAAATATATGCTGGTTAACCTGTTATTTTACGTTGTTAATTGCGCTTTTCTCCCCATCAACCGAACCCGTTATAGGATTTTAATGATCTTTTTTGTTCCAATCCTTTCCCCAACCAGAGGTCCCACATTGAGTACACACATAATCTCCTGTGCTTGTACCTAAATAATATTCTTTAACGACGTTAGGGTGATTACAAGGCTTGTCTCCCCATGATATCCTCAAATCTTTAGCTTCTTCTAGTTGCAAAACAAATCAACTCCCTTACATGTATATTTATAACATGATTCGACATAAGAAGAAAAAATCCTTTATTATCTATTGTTCGAATATCTTTGGTGTTATTTCTTATGCGGCTCACATAGGGATTTCAACTTTTTTGGCGAATAACGTCTAAGAAGGGGGTGAGAATAATGAATGAGGGAATTTTTGTGTTACAAAATATTGTTGAACGTATTCGCAATTCTTTTCACGGAGCAGATTCTGCAGTTGATATCTTAGTTAACTCAAAGGAGTTTGCTAATGATGATAACAAATACGCTATAGCAGTTAGCCTTATGAATAATTCTGCTATATATATTTCCTTTGCTCAAAATTTTTATCAGCAAAACGAGATATTAAGTGGATTTGCAGAGATTGAGAATTATTTTAGAACATTCTTCGATTTGCAATTCGAATTAATGGAAGCTGTGAAAAATAAAGAAGATAACCTTTCGTGGTTTGTTTCTCGACATAGTATTTTTGTTCAGGCGAAGAAAGAGATTGAAAGCTTGATTAATAGAGAAAACGAAAATTACAAACTGATTAGAGAACAACATAAAAAGAATGCAGAGGATTTTAAGCAAAACGCTCATAAATTATTCACGAAAAGGTAAATGAAATTTAATTGAAGCACCTTCGGGGTGCTTTTTCTATTTCTAAAATAAAAGGAGCGGCTGTGATGGTTTGCAGTGCTTGGGATGAATGATAGTGGAGAGGGCTTATGCCTCCTCCACTTCTTTTATTTCATATTGTTCAGTTTTCGAGCAAGCTACTAGCTTTATCTTTCATTATTCCGGTTTCGATCTCCAAGGCTTCAATAATATAATCAGAATTCGTTTTCTAATAAAATTTACATCGCCCTCAAAGAGTTTTACAGACATCGTAAAGTTATCAAACATTTTATGTGCGAAATCAGGACTTATCTTTAGAATATAGTTTATTCAACCGGCTTGATCTCTTCCATATATCCTTTAATATCACTTTCTGACATTTCCCCCGTAATAATTCTTACAATCTTACCTTCCGGGTTGATTAGAAAAGTGGTAGGCAACGGTTTAACATTATATGTTTGCATAACGCTTTTCGTCTCATCAATTAATGTAGGAAAAACCATGCCATATTGATCCGCAAATGTACGTACCTTAAAATCTGATTCCGCAATATTGACTGCTAATATTTGTACTCCTTGGTCTTTATATACCTCATATTGTCGCCCCATTGCAGGCATTTCCTTTTTACATGGAGCACACCAAGTCCCCCAAAAGTTTAAAAAGACCCCTTGTCCTTTATACTCCGATAACCGATGTTCTTTCCCATCTAAATCAATAAGCGCAAAGTCTGGGGCATAATCCCCTACCTTTAACACATCATATTTTTCTTTTGCAAAACCAGTGTATATTGTAAAAATAATGGCTGCTGCTAGAAGTGATAATGTAAGTAATCTGAAAATAAAGCGATTCCTTTTTTTGTTGCTCAATGATACATGCTCCTTTCAATGTCTACAAAACACGGATCGTATGCTGAAATGTCCTATAATGATTACTATACTAAAGAACTTTGAAAAAGATATGCAGACACAAATAAGTCATGAATTCAAGGCTCCTCAGTGATTCCACCTTCGTCTGCATATCTTTTTGACAATTATTTTCTATACTAATTGCATAAGGAGAGGGGAACAAACTGTGAATAAAATTTCAAAAAAACTTGCTGCGTATTTTATCATCTCTTTCCTCGTCCTTGAAACGATGCTAATGATGTATTTGCACCAAAACATTGTTCATACAAGAATAGATGAAGAATATTTCCGCTTGTTAGCGACCGGTTCGAACCACCGAAATGTCTTAATAGACCATTATTCTGATGAGACACTCACGCACATTGTATTAATGGAGGCGGAAGGGGACAGGGGAGTTATCATTACCGGCAAGGAAGGTGATGTCATCCGAAGTTCAGATGAAAAATTGGAAGACATACTACCGTCGCTATCCACCTTACAAAATTCCCTGGTTCAAAATGACCGGATCGTAAAACCAGAATGGGAAGATTCCCCTTACATCATAAGCGCTCATCCATATAAAATCGATAAGAATAATTCAGGATATGTGTTGATGTTTCAGAGCACCGAACCAATTGAACGGCTAGTACGCAAACTGAATTTCCACTTCGGTTTAGCTGGAGGTGCAATAATCGTTATCCTGTTTGTCATCTATTCGATTTTGTCCAAATTTCTTACTCGGCCTTTGATTAAAATGAAGGAAGCGACGGAGAAATTAAGCGAAGGGAAATTCGATGTAAGCCTTCCAGTAGGGGGCAATGACGAGCTTGGCGAATTATCGATTGCAATTCGGAAACTAGCCAACGATTTGGAAAGAATGAAAAAGGAACGAAATGAGTTTCTTGCATCCATTTCTCATGAGTTAAGTACACCGCTAACCTATATGATTGGCTATTTGAAAGTGGCTATGAGACATGATTTATCCGAAGAAGAAAGAAATCACTATCTGATGATTATTGCTGAAGAATCTGATCGAATGAAAGATCTCGTGAAGAACTTGATGGACTTGGCGCAAATGGATGAAATGACATTCGTTGTTTCTAAGATGAATTTTTCAACCCGGAAATTTGCTGAAGATATTTATCGACTTGTCGAACCTTCTTTTGCATTAAAGAACGTAAATCTGGATTTGATATACAAAGAGGATTTTCAGATTCATGCAGATCCACTACGACTTGAACAGATTGTACTAAACCTATTGGATAATGCATTAAAATATTCAAATGTAAACACAACTGTAGAGTTTGAAATTTCCAAAGAACAAAATCGAACTGTTATAACAGTCACTGATGAAGGAATTGGAATCCCGGAAGAACAAATTGACATGATCTTTGAGAAGCTTTTTAGAATCGAGAAATCGCGTTCTAGATCGTTTGGTGGATCTGGTCTTGGACTCGCAATTGTAAAGGAATTGGTAGAAGCGCATGGAGGAACAATTGAAGTAAAAAGCGAGATGAGAAAAGGAAGTAAATTTATAGTGAAATTGTAATTCGGTAAGGAGTTGAACAAATGCAGACGATTTTGCTAATAGACGACGAGCAGAGGATGCTCGATTTACTTGAACTGTTTTTGGAACCTAAGGGGTTCACTTGTATAAAAACGAATAACGGAAAAAAAGGACTAGAAATAGTTAGGGAAGGAAAGGTTGATCTCGTTTTACTAGATGTAATGATGCCTGATATGGATGGTTGGGAAGTGTGCAAGAAAATACGGGAACAATCGACCGTTCCGATCATTATGCTCACTGCGAGGACGGACAAAGCAGACATTGTAAAAGGCCTTGAATTTGGGGCGGATGATTATATTACAAAGCCTTTTGATGAGAGGGAACTTGTGGCAAGAGTGAATGCATTACTACGCCGCACATCAAGCGAAATCATAGAAAACAGCAATACTGTGCATGGAGATTTCATGTTGAATCGGGATTCTTATTCATTGCATTATAAAAATTTGGAAGTGCAACTGACCCTGAAGGAATTTTATATTATTGAGGCGTTAATTACCCATCCGAAAAGGACATTTACACGGGAACAACTTTTACGTACAGCGTGGGACTATAACACATACACAGATATTCGGACAGTTGACTCACATATCCGTAACTTAAGAGAGAAACTAAAAGTTGCGGGTTTCCCTATCGATGAATTCCTGTTAACGGTGTGGGGAATCGGATATAAGTGGAATTAAAGGAGATAAAAATCGATGAAAAAAATAGCGAAATATATTGGAATGGCGGGTATAATCACGGTTTTGTCAGCATGTAATGCGCCTAAGGATAATTCCTTCGCTTTTATAGAAATGAAGAACAGTAAAATTGATCATCTACATGGTCTAGGTTATATCAATGGCGGTCCGCAAGTGATCATTTCGACACATGAAGGACTCTATGCCTATGACGAAGATGGTTGGAAAGAAGCGAATAGCGAAAAACATGATTATATGGGGTTCCAAGCAGTGCGTGAAGGCTTCTTTTCTAGCGGACATCCTGAAATAGGATCCAAACTTAAAAACCCGCTCGGTCTCGTAAAAAGCACAGATCGTGGTGCGAGTTTTGAAAAGTTGGCATTTTACGGTGAAATTGACTTTCACTATATGGCAGTCGGATATGAGTCAAATGCCATTTATGCATTGAATGAAATGCCGACGAAAGAAATGCCAGCGGGTCTTCATTATTCACTCGATGAGGGAGAATCATGGAAGGAAGCCTCAATGAATGGATTCAATTCCTCGTTCATCTCTAATTTAGCCGCACATCCTTCTCGCGAAGAATTAATAGCTATCGGTAGTAAAGATGGATTGTTTATCTCGCGGGACTACGGTGAAAACTTTGCTCCTTTTAATGAAGCGGAAATGATTACATATGCGACACTCAATGAAGCGGGTGGGTTGTATGCTAGTTACGAGAGAGACATTGTCAAGTTAACTTCGTTTGATTACGAAGAACAAAAAGAAATTGAAATTTCGCTTCCAAACGAAATCGCCCCAATCATTTTTATTGCGGTTAATCCTGATGATCAACAGGAGATTGTAATTGCTACATTTACGAATGGTATTTATAGGACAACAGACGAAGGGGTAAATTGGGAAACCCTTGCTAAAAATGGAGAATTACTAAATTAATTGTAGGGGTGGTGTTTCTCGATGTATGGATTTTTGTCGAAAATAAGTCAAATAATCATAGATCCTGTTACCGGCCTAATTAATTCTTACGCAGATTACCCACTTGTCGTTACATTATTGTTAGGAGTGATTGGCGCTGTTGCACCTTGTCAATTGACAGGGAATATGAGCGCTATCACTTTATACGGCAATCGTACTATTCAACTGAGGACAGATTGGCTTGAAATTTTTGCTTTTATTGCTGGAAAGGTTGCCGTTTTCAGCACATTTGGTATTTTGGCATGGGTGTTTGGTCAAACATTCGAATCAAAGATGACAGCGTACTTCCCTTTATTCCGTAAAGCCATCGGTCCTCTTATTGTGTTTACGGGGCTTGTTCTGATAGGTGTTTTGAAACTGAAGTTCTTTCAACGTTTAACTATGCATATACCGTTACGAATGCGGGAAGGGAAGGTAGGCTCCTTTCTTTTAGGTGCAAGTTTTTCACTTGCATTTTGTCCAACGATGTTTGTTCTGTTTTTCGTTTGGCTTATGCCGATGGTTTCGTCTACCTCGTATGGTTTTGTACTTCCCGCTGTCTTTGGAATCGCTACATCGTTCCCTATCATTCTACTGTTCCTAATTATATGGTTTTTTGAAGCTGACCGTCGAATTATGCGGAAAAGCGTGAGAGTCGGCCGTGTCATCCAACGAGTAGCAGGATTGTTGCTTGTGTTGATCGGATTATTTGATACGTTGACTTATTGGGGAATGTAATGACGAATCTAGTAAACTGCTTTTTTCTTAAAGGGGTGTTCGCATTTGTTCACTGATCTCAACTTATTTCTAGCATTCGGAGCCGGTATCCTTAACTTCATATCACCTTGTACTTTACCGCTTTATCCGGCGTTCATTTCTTATATTACAGGTATGTCACTAGATGAATTGAAGTCGGACAAATTAAAAATAAGAAAAAGCGGTATGATGCACACGATATTGTTCTTAATAGGTTTTTCAATCATTTTCATATTTCTTGGATATAGCTCTTCTTTCGTAGGAACTTTCTTTATTCAATACCAGGATTTGCTTCGACAAATTGGTTCCATTTTCATTATTATCTTTGGCTTGATAATCATTGGTCTGTTTAAACCTGAATTCCTGATGAAAGAGAAAAAACTTCATTTTAAAAACCGGCCAGCTGGTTATTTTGGTACGTTTCTTATCGGTCTCGCGTTTGCAGCCGGATGGACGCCATGTACCGGTCCAATTACAGGAGCTGTCTTCATGCTTGCTTCCCAAAATCCGGGTTCCGGCGTCTGGTATATGATCGCCTATGTTCTTGGATTCGCGATCCCGTTTTTCCTACTCTCAATTTTTGTTACTAGGGTTAAATGGATTCAAAAATATAGCCGAACCATTACAAAAGTTGGTGGTTATCTCATGATTGGACTAGGGATTCTACTGTTCTTTGATGGATTGACGTTTATCATTGCGTGGCTCAGTCCATTTTTTGGAGGATTCATGGGGTTTTAACACAAAATTAAAATCTTTTAAGGAGTTCATGATAAATGAGTAAAATCAAATGCCTATGTGGTCATGAAAACCCATTTGGCACGGTTCTTTGTGAGCAATGCGGACGTCCTCAGACGGAAGAGGCGAAGAAAAGTAAACTTATCGATATGCGCTATGAAGGATCAGCGAGAAGATCACAAACATATAAACAATCGATTGTTGATAAAATATGGAACTTCTTTTCTAGTGTTAAGGTAGGAATTAATATCATTATTGCCGTCCTTGCGACATCTGCAATTGGCACGATTTTTCCACAGAAGCTATTTGTTCCAGCAACGACTGAGACAGACATCTTAGCATATTACGAAAAGCATTATGG
The DNA here is from genome assembly GCF_050859005.1 of Sporosarcina sp. UB5. GTDB lineage: Bacteria > Bacillota > Bacilli > Bacillales_A > Planococcaceae > Sporosarcina. Next base: position 3,194,046 of record NZ_CP125984.1, on the reverse strand, counting down.
TTATGCAGGAACCCTATATTACAAACTTGGATTCTATGATATGTACAGTAGTTGGTGGTTCATAATACTGATTGGGATGCTTGGCACTTCCATCATCATTGCGAGTGTTGATAGGGTTTTCCCGCTCTATAAGTCATTGAAAGAGCAACGCACGAAACGGCATACTTCTTTTTTGAAGAAGCAAAGGATCTTTGCTGAAGGGACAGTAGCTGATACAAACAGTTCACTTGTAAAAGCAGAGAAGAAGCTTAAAGAACTCCGCTACAATGTGAAGACAGAAGAAGGAGCGCTACTGGCGGAGAAAGGTCGGTTTTCCAGATGGGGTCCGTATGTCAATCATACGGGATTAATCATCTTTCTTTTCGCTGTTCTATTGCGAAGTCTTCCTGGCTTTTATGTCGATGAACAGGTTTGGCTTCGTGAAGGAGAAACGCGTGCCATTCCAGGTGCGCCTGGATATTATTTGAAGAACAATCAGTTCATTATCGAGACTTACTCGAAGGAAGAGGATGCTACATTTGGCCAGGCAATAGATCGAGTTGGGACCATCGTGAAAAACTACCAATCTAATGTCACATTATATAAAGATGCTGAAGGTGGTCTTCCAGGTCAGTCAGAACAGATGGAGTTTGTGAAAGATTATTCAATCATTGTCAATAAGCCACTGAGCTTTGACGGATTCAATGTATATCAAATGGATTACCGTCTTGACGAATTGAAATCGATGACATTTCAATTGATTGAAAAGGAAACGGAAAAGTCATTTGGTGAATTCACTGTCGACCTTCTCAATCCTGAGGGAATATACGGATTAAACGAAGGTGCAATTGTCGAACTGAAAGAGTTCTATCCGGATTATGATGGGATTGAAAACGGAGAACCGGTTTCTAAATCACCAATTCCGAATAACCCAGCATTCATTTTTAAGATGGTAACCCCAACCAAGCCGGAAGGGGAAATTAGTTTTGTTGCTATTCGTCAGACACTTGAGACGGAAGTGAATGATTATAAAGTGAAGTTTGTCAGCGCGGAAACACGCAACATTACCGGACTTGTCGTAAGGAAGGATAAAACTCTATATATATTACTCCTAGGGGGTATTATTTTCATGATTGGGGTCGCCCAAGGCTCTTATTGGAACCATCGGAGAATATGGATTCAACAAGGTGAAGGAAATGAACTTCTCCTTGCAGGTCATACGAATAAAAACTGGTTCGGTTTAAAAAAGGAGCTTGATAAAGTGAAAGTCTATGCTGACTTGCCACAATATGAAGATAGGCAAGACTCCGCGTTTGACAAAGAAGTAATGAAAGGGGACAAGTACTAATGCAATTAGCATCTATAAGTGCAAATTTATTGTTCATTTCATTTATCGCATATCTTGCCGCGACGCTATTCTTCGGCGGTGCGGTAAAAGGTGCGAAAACACAAGAGGCATATGAAAATAATCGATGGGGAAAAATTGCGATTGGAATAACAATAGTAGGTTTCATTACTCATCTAGGTTATTTCATTACACGATGGATTGCTTCTGCTCATGCGCCTGTTAGTAATATGTTCGAATTTATTACCGCATTTGCAATGATGGTTGTTGGCGCGTTCATCTTACTATTTTTCCTTTACAGAACTCCATCACTCGGATTGTTTGCATTGCCGCTTGCTGTTGTGATGATTGGGTACGCGAGTATGTTTCCGAGGGAGCTCACGCCATTAATTCCCGCGTTGCAAACCTACTGGTTGACTATTCATGTAATAACAGCTGCAATTGGTGAGGCTATCCTAGCAATTAGTGCGGTCGCGGGTCTCGTATTTCTGTTGAAAAACGTTGACTTGACGAAAAGATCCAAACAACGCTTTTGGTTGGAATCAGTGATGTTCACTCTTATGCTAGTGGTTGGTTTCATTTTGTCATCTTCGACATTCGCAATCATAGGGTATGAAGCGAAGTTCACCTATATTAATAAAAATGACCAAGCAGCTCAAATAGTATATAATTATCCGCCATTATTTGGGATGAATGAGTATGAATCACTTACTCCAGACAAGATGACGCCACTCGCTGAAATGCCTCCAATCGTTAATGCGAAGACGCTTACGACGTTCGTCTGGTCAGTTGCAACAGGAATCGTCCTTTATTTGTTGCTTAGGCTTATTTTGCGTCGCCCAGTTGCAACATTGTTTCAGCCATTTGCAAAAAAGGCAAATTCTCAAGTTATGGACGAAATTGGTTACAGGTCCGTTCTAATAGGATTCCCGGTTTTTACGCTAGGTGCACTTATTTTCGCGATGATTTGGGCGCATGAAGCATGGTCAAGATTTTGGGGATGGGACCCGAAAGAAGTATGGGCGCTCATTACATGGTTATTCTATGCAGCCTATCTGCATCTACGGCTTTCCCGTGGATGGGAAGGCGAGAAATCAGCCTGGCTTGCGGTAATTGGTTTTATTATTATCATGTTTAACTTAATAGCTGTGAACTTGATTATCGCAGGCTTGCATTCATACGCATGATTCTGAAAAATTGGGAGGAGGGGGGCTGATATATGGTTAATCTACTGATAATAAATCCTGTGGCATTATCTATAGGGCACAAAGAGGAATCCCGGTCCTTTTCTCCTTTGTTTTAAAACTAAAATTCCGGTGTGTATGACATAACACACCGGAATTTTTTATTGGAAATCTATTTCATTTGTAAGTTCAGGAAAATCGATAAACGGATTTCGGTTTCCCTGAATCTCAAAAATAGCTTTATTTCTATGTTTCTCGTAGACGTTTACTGGAAATTGTTCATGCCACCGTACCAATAAAGGGAGGTTAATATTTTTTTTATAATACTTTAAGATCTTTGCTGGATATCGCAGCAAGAAATAAAGGGTTGCACGAGCAACAGGTCCTTTTCCATACTCAGGTTCAAATCGATTGATATCAAACAAGCCGCAGTGACTACGGAGTCTTACCAGGGTTGCATTTGAATCGAATTCATAGTAGGGAAAGTTAGACCGTGTACTATTACATTCTGGTTCACAAGCAAAGAGGTGATGTAAATCTCCCTTCATTGGTTCTCTGGCTCCAAACCATGATTGTGGAACAACGTGTTCAGCATTGAATTTATTCTGATTCGCAACTCTTCTGACTTGCCTACCGATTTCTTTGCGGGAGTACCTTTGCTTAATAACAAGTTTTCGGTACTGTTCAAACCGTTTTTGAACGGTATTGAAATCTTCTTTAATGACTTCTATTGGGTTTTTTTGTATACCCGAATAAATGTTTTTTAGTTGGCCGTCCGGTTGAAGATCTACCCATGTGTAAAGGTACTGGTCCTTACTTACATGATATGGATGCTTATATTTGTGTGTCTCGGATACAAGATTACGTAGATCATGGAATAATTGTCTAGTCGATTCTTTGAATGAGATTTGGCAGTAATAATGCTCGATCCATGATTGGTCCTGATCCTGGTTATAATATAATTCAAGCTTTGATGTAATACTTTGTTGGTTTTTTATTAATTGTGCTACGAGGACATCTGAATCGCATTCCTTCATGCATTCTAATTCTTCCAGTTCTTTTTGAATTAGATCTTTATTATCCATGATTTCCACCTTTGAATCGCTTTTAGTCGTCACAGTTTCAGAAGTCTTGCATTAATTGCTACAATGACAGTACTTAAAGACATTAATATTGCTCCAACAGCTGGGCTTAGAACAATGCCGATAGGATAGAGAACACCAGCTGCTAATGGGATTGCGACGATATTATAACCAGCAGCCCACCATAAGTTTTGTGTCATTTTACGATAGGTAGCCCTTGAAAGTTTGATAATATTGACAACATCAAGTGGATTACTTTTCACAAGAACGACATCGGCGGTTTCGATGGCTACATCGGTTCCTGCACCTACAGCAATGCCTAGATCTGCTTTTGCAAGAGCAGGCGCATCGTTTACTCCGTCTCCAGTCATCGCGGTGCGAAGTTGTTCAACTTGTTGGATATGCTCTATCTTTTCGGATTTCTCGTGTGGAAGTACTTCAGCGAAAATTTCCTCCATTCCAAGTTGCTCACCAACATAATGTGCAACTTTTACATTATCGCCTGTAAGCATGATTGATTTGACTTTCATTTCTTTTAGTATATTTATTGCATCTGTGGCTGTCTCACGGACGATATCCGCAAGGGCGATCATCCCCGCAAGTTTCTTGTCAATCAACGTGAATACTACCGTTTTTCCTTCCGAAGACCACTTATCGAATTGAACGTTATCAAATTTTAGGTTCAGCTCTTTCACATAACCAGGACTGACGACCATAACTTGTTTTCCATCTACTATTCCTTCAAGCCCTTTTCCGGTTAGAGATTGGAAGTTTTCGACTCGTTGAAGGGGGATGCCCATTTCTTCTGCTTTCCTAGTCACACCTTTCGCAAGAGGGTGTTGAGATTGAGCCTCTACTGCGGCTGCATAGGAAATGACATCTTCTTCACTGAAGTTTCCAAATGTATAGATGTTGGTTACACCGAACTCACCTTTTGTCAATGTACCGGTTTTATCGAAAACGACGGCTTCAATATTGCGGGCACCTTCAAAAGCAGCCCGATTTCGGATAAGAAGTCCATTTTTAGCCGCGATGGATGTTGAAACTGCCACAACCAACGGAGCTGCCAATCCTAAAGCATGTGGACAAGCAATGATCAGCACTGTCACCATTCTTTCCATTGCAAATGAAACGGGATAACCAAGGAAAATCCAAATAATGAACGTGATCATGCCTGCTGCCAGCGCACCGTAAAACAACCACTTTGCAGCACGGTTGGCAAGGTCTTGAGCTCGTGATTTGGATTCTTGTGCTTCCTTTACTAAAGTGATTACTTGTGAAAGATACGTTTCACTACCGGTTTTCATGACAGAAATGACAAGGGAACCTTCCCCGTTAATAGATCCACCAATCGCCTCGAGTCCAGCTTCTTTTTCTACAGGAACCGATTCACCTGTAAGCATCGACTCGTCAATCGTCGATTTCCCTTCAAGTATCTTTCCATCAACCGGCACCTTTTCACCAGGTTTGACGAGTACATGATCCCCTTTTTTTAACTCCGTAACGTCGACCTCTTTAATGTTTCCGTCAGCATCGATTAAATGTGCCTCGGAAGGCATCAACTTTGCCAGCTCTTCCAAAGCTTTAGACGCACCCATGACGGAACGCATTTCAATCCAATGACCAAGAAGCATAATATCGACTAGAGTAGCCAATTCCCAGAAAAAATCATTTTCCGCAAAGCCGAAAACAGCTGCTGTACTATAAACATAGGCCACTGTAATCGCCAATGTAATTAACGTCATCATTCCGGGGATTTTGCTTTTTATCTCATCCTTGGCTCCGACAAGAAATGGCCAGCCACCATAAAAGAATACAAAGGTAGATAAGGCGAAGAGAATATACATATCCCCAGTAAAACGCCAGTCTACGTTCAAAAACATTTGAATCATTGGTGACAAAATTAAAATTGGGATCGTTATAATTAACGAAATGTAGAAACGCCTTTTGAAATCTTCTACCATATGTGCATGGTGATCATGATGCCCGTGATGATCTTCGTGGGAAAGTTGGGTATGTTGATCATGCTTTTGCTCTCGTGCAGTTTGTTTCTCCGATTTGTGGTGATGATGTGAATGGTTTGACACACCATTACCTCCTCTCGTACGTCTTATTTTAGGTATGTGTTAATTATACCCATTAATTATGCATGGATTATGCATTATTAGCAATTCACCATACTATTCTTTAAATCTATCTACACAACATTCATTTAGTTCACGGATTCGACATACCCTTGTAAGGTATATATCCGTTTAAAAGTGATTAAGTATGTTGTTATTTGATAAAAAGGGTGAGGAATCTATGAGTTTTTATCATTTTTTTGTACTAAGTTCACTAGGCTTATTAACGTTCATAGTCGTACTATGGACTAGAACATTGAAAAAGGTGCTAGCGACAATGCAAGGAATGGTTATTTCAATGTTCTTTGGGATGAATGTTGGTTTGACCGCCGGTGTGCTACTAGGTGTAACTTATCAAGGCAATCTATTTCTATCAACAATCCTCTCGATGGCGATTGGTATTTTAGCAGGCTCATTATGTGGATTGTGTTTTGGGCTTCTCTCTGTATTAGAGGGATTTATGGCTGGGTTAATGGGCGGCATGATGGGGGCGATGGTAGGAGAGATGATTCGTGCAGATCAATCGATCAGTTTGGTTCAGATTTTCTTATTTTTATCCGTCAGTACACTTTTTATTATCCCTATTTTAGCAACACCAAAAGGTTCAAAAGTGAAATCGAAAAAATGGATTTTAAAGCCGTTGACGTTGGCCGCTATTATAATCATATTGATGATAAGTGGAGATTCAATTGCAATGAGATTTGAAGATCAAAAAGCAGTGCTAACCAAGCCGAACGAATAATTTGGACCTATGGATAGAGAGATGATAAATGAACTTGTTGAGAATCTTAATTAGTAGCTGTTAATAAATATGATAATTTGCATATGACAAAAACGCCTAGATGAAATTTATTCTAGGCGTTTTTTGATGAATAAAAAATGATAGACTCAATCCTATATTTCTGCATTGTTAATCCTTAAAAAATCCTAAGATTAGTAATGTGAATGTCATGTTATTGTAAAGCGGAATTCATATTCATTGTGCTAAAGTTAACCTAGAAATAGAACAGATCAATAAATATAGAAAAAACAGTTGGGGTGCAAAATGAAAATACGTGTTTACCAGTTTGTAATGGTTGTGTTTCTTATGAGTACGATACAATTTATGTCTCTAAATAAAGTCAGCGCTGCAAATTCAAATGAGATAGCATCTTATGCCGAAAAGTTTTATGGTACGCCTTATAAATTTGGAGGTACAACACCCTCTGGATTTGACTGTTCCGGGTATATACGGTATGTCTTTAACGAGTTTAACATCAGTTTGCCAAGAACATCCGCAGATCAGTTCAGAGTCGGTACATCAGTAAGTAAGGAAAATCTGATGCCTGGGGATCTTGTGTTTTTTGCAAATACGTATAAAAAAGGCATTTCCCATACAGGAATCTATTTAGGGAATAACGAATTTATCTCAGCTAAAAGCCATGGGGTACTTAAAGCCAATTTGAAGACAGATCCTTATTGGGCACCTAAGTATGTCGGTGCAAAACGTGTAGCGAATATTACTAAAGTAGCTTTTGACCATGTGCAGTTGACATCAGCTGAACAGATGAGTGAAGTATTTAGAGATCTATCGATAGAGCATCCTGCTTTTGAGGCAATCATTGCATTAAACGAAATCGGCGTTATAAAGGGTTATGAAGATTCTACATTCAGACCAGAAAAGTCAATTACACGTGGACAAGCGGCAGCAATGATAAATCGTGAGCTTAAGCTGGAAGCATCAACCGAAGTCACATTTAAAGATGTTGCGCCGGATCACCAATTTGCAGCGGATATCGCTGCTTTGAATGAAGCGGGAATCCTCCAAGGTTATGAAACAGGCGAATTTGGTATTAACGACAAACTTACACGTGCACATCTTGCAGCCATTGTTGATCGAGCATTTAATCTTGAAAGTCAAATGAATGGGGAAGTGCAAGGCGTATCTAATTATAACGATGTACCAAAAAGTCACTGGGCCTTCGGGGCAATTCTTGCTTTAAAGACATTGGATCAGACAACAGTGTTTCAAACAAAAACCTTTAACATCGGGAAAGAAGCGACACGTGCAGAATTCTCGGCTGCAGTATACAGTGTGATTGCGGGGAGATAATATCATAATTTCAAAGCAATGGCACCCGTCTTGTAGAAGGATGGGTGCCTTTATCTTATTTAATTCTATTACGAGCGGTTTTCTAGATGTAGGTAATTTGAGTGAACTTCGAATTGCTTGTTGATAGGATGTTAAGTAATAATGATATTGGATGTTTAATTGAATAAGTACAAATGTAAAGGGGTACATCATGAAGGACAATAAAATAAAAATCGCTGTTAATGGTGGTATCAATTTTGGGGCAAAGCTTACTGCTAGACAACTTCTAGTATTGGCCAAACATTTAGGAGATGATGAGGAGCTTGAATTAACTACTTTTCAACAACTATACGTTGAGATACCTGAAGAGAAAAAAGAAGAAGTCATTGCAGAGTTACAAGAAGCTGGACTTCATTGTTATCCAGTCGGGAATTATGTTAAAAGTTTACGAACATGTAATTTTTGCAAAGGATCTGAAGAAGAAGGAATGCCAGTTGCGATTGAATTGAACAAGAGAATAGCAGGAATCCCAGTCCCATTCACAGTAAGACCTGCTTATACGGGTTGTCCCGTTGGATGTGGAGAACCGCTCATGAATGATATCGGTGTTATGAAGATAAGGGATACATATAGTCTTTATATCGGTGGAAAGTCAAAAGGAAAAGACGCTGCAGTAGGTCATTTATTCATGGATAGTCTAACGTCGGAAGAATTGTATTTAGTTGTTGAAAGGTTGATTGGCTTTTATAGCGAGCAAGGAAAAAAGAGGGAACAATTTTACAAGTTTGTAAGCCGGGTTGGAAGTGAAGCGTTACTTGAGTGCGTACAAAGCCCTTCATGACTCCTTTTATGAGTCATGAAGGGCTTTAAAGGTTTTGTACAATATTTAATACGATGTTTTCATCAGTTTTTGCAAATTTTATGCACTATTTATGACGGTTTTCGAACATTACGATTACGTGCAAAGTATTTTCATATCTTCTTGTTATGCTGAAAATGAGAGTGTAAATAGAGAGGAGATATCATAGATGGGAATAAAGATAAAGCTTGCTGCAATGGTGATTAGTGTAGCGGTTATTAGCGGTTGTAGCAGCGGCTCACTGCCTACAGAGAAAATGAATCATGACATGATGGAGATGGGCAATTCGGCTATGCGTAACATGATGAAGGGGCATATGAGTCATGATACGGTAGTCATGTTAAATGACTCAACAGGCGAAAATGAATTGAAAATCCCTTCTATCCTCGAGAGTGAAACTGAGAATGGAATTGTATACACAGTACGTGCACAAAAAGGAAAGACCGAAATATTTGATGGGACTGAAACGGAAACGTATGGATACAACGGATCGTTTTTAGGACCGATGCTCCGTTTCGAAGAAGGTGACAAAGTTAAAATTAGAACGATAAATGAACTGGATGAAGAGACTACATTTCACTGGCATGGGCTTGAAGTATCTGCAGATGCAGACGGCGGTCCCCATGATTCTCTGAAACCAGGAGAGGAAAAAGTAATTGAATTTGAAGTGACACAAGAGGCAGCTACTTTATGGTTTCATCCGCATCCTCTTGGGAAAACATCCGAACAGGTATATAAAGGACTTGCAGGTTTGATTTATATTGAAGATGATAATTCGAAAAGTCTTGAATTGCCAAGTGTTTATGGTGAGAATGATATCCCCTTAGTTTTTCAAGATAGGATATTCGATGATAAAAAACAATTGAATTACAGATCAGCGATGAATGAGGATGGAACAATCGGCAATACGTTATTGATTAACGGTACATTGAATCCCAAGTTGACTGTAAATAAGGAGAAAGTCCGTCTACGTTTATTAAATGGATCGAATGCAAGGAATTTCACATTTAAATTAAATACAGGGGATTCTTTTGTTCAAATTGCAACGGATGGCGGTTTCTTGAATGAACCGGTTACTTTACAAGAGGTGACATTGACACCAGCAGAGAGAGCTGAAATTGTTATTGATTTCTCACGGATTAATACAACAGATGAAGTGGCATTAATAAATGAAGATGGGTCTGTGCTTTTACCATTTAGGGTTTCTAATCAAAGTGGGGCGATAAGTAGAATTCCGGGGGTAATGAATGATTTTTCATTAACAGATGAAGAAATGGATTTGCCGGTCACTAAGAAGGTGGAACTCTTTGGGATGATGCATATGGTAACGATAAATGGAAAGAAGTTTAATCCGGAAAGAATCGACTTCACACAAGAGCAAGGGGTTACGGAAGTATGGGAAATTTACAATAAACCCGACATGATGGGCGGAATGACTCATCCATTCCACATTCACGGAGCGCAATATAAAATAATCTCCAGGAATGAAGAAGCACCACCAGAAAATGAACGTGGATGGAAGGACAGTATTTCGGTATCACCCGATGAGACGGTAAAAATAGCGATACAATTTAAGCATAAGGGTGTGTATATGTTCCATTGTCATATTCTTGAACATGAAGACAACGGCATGATGGGACAAATAAGGGTAGAGTAACAAAATCCAATAAATGTATTAAGGTCAGTGGGAAAACAGCCAGCGTGTTTGCGTTCACGCTGGCTGTTTATAGTGCTCTAATTCTATTATAGGTAGTTAAATAATGCATCCGAAAATTAAGAAGTACCCTCGATTTTGATTTCAGAAGGGGGAGACATCGTTAAAATTTCAGCTCGACTGGGACATGCGAGCCCTAAAATTACATTGGAGTCCGGGTCTCGCTTCGTTAATTACTACTCCTTAATCTTTAAAAGACGAAGTGCATTTAATATTACGATCAGCGCAGCACCGGTGTCACTTAATACAGCAATCCATAAGGTTAACCAACCAGGGAAGATAAATAGTAAAGCTACTGCTTTTACGATTAAAGAAAACCATATATTTTGTTTGATAATCGTCAAAGCCTTTCGACTCAACTTCATTGTATGGGGTAGTTTTTCTAAGTTATCAGCCATTAAAACAATATCCGCAGTTTCCATTGCCGTATCTGTACCAGCGCCGCCCATCGCTATACCAAGGTCAGCAGTCGCTAATGCAGGGGCATCGTTTATTCCATCACCAACCATGGCCACACGATAGCCTTCTTCTTGCAATTGTTTGATCGCATTTACTTTTTCTTCTGGTAATAGTTCATAGAAATATCGGTTCACACCAGCTTCTGAAGCGATTGCTTTGGCTGTTCCTTCGTTATCACCTGTTAGCATTACAACTTGCTTTACGCCTATTTTTCCTAGATTTGAGATTGCCACTTTAGTTGTCTTTCGAATCGTGTCCGAAACGCAGATTACTCCTAAAATGTTTTCGGTTGTACCTATGATAATAATGGTTTTCCCCTCATCTTGCAGGCTTAGAATTTGTTCTAGGTGATTATCAATAGGGGAGCCGATCTCTTCAAACAGTCTTATGTTTCCTGCAGAGTAGGTAAGATCACCGATTGTTGCTTGAACTCCCTTTCCAGCAAGGTTCTTAAAATTCGTACCACTTTTTGCTTGAATGCTTTTATCTTCCGCGTAATTTACTACGGTTTTAGCAATGGGATGTGTGGAATATTCCTCTAACGTTCGAGCGATCGATAACATGTTTTCTTCTGAATCATTGAAGACCACAACATCAGTAACTTTTGGTTTTCCTTCAGTGAGTGTTCCGGTTTTGTCAAAGGCGATGGCATTAATAGATCCAGCATTTTCTAAGAATGTTCCACCTTTAATAAGGACACCATTTTTAGCAGCATTACCAAGGGCCGTAACAATCGCAACTGGAGTTGATATAACAAGCGCACAAGGACAAGCAATCACTAACAGCATTAATCCTTTATAAATCCAGTCCTCCCAAGTACCAAAGGCAAATAATGGGGGAATGATTATCACCAAAAGAGCAAGTATGAATACAATTGGTGTATAAATTCGTGCGAATTTATCAATAAACGCTTCCGTAGGAGCCTTTTTTTCTTGGGCCTCTTCAACTAAGTGAATAATTTTCGAAATGGTTGTATCTTCTATTAGTTTCGTTACTTTAACGCTTAGTGATCCATGTTCATTTATGGAACCGGCATACACGAAACTACCTTTGCTTTTGTCAACTGGGATAGATTCTCCGGTTATAGCCGCTTGATTGACACTGGATTCGCCTTCGATCACATCCCCATCTAATGGAATTCTATCCCCGGGCTTCACTACAATCACGTCATTAATTGATACATCTTCAACAGGCTTTTTGATTAATTCGTTTCCAATTTTAACCCAAGCTTCTGGAGGGGTTAACTCCATCAGACCGCGAATCGATTTTCTAGTTTTTTCAATGGCGCGATTTTGCAAATTAAGCCCTAAAGAAAACAGCCAAACAACCGTGGCTCCCTCAAGCCATTCGCCTAGAAAGGCAGCTCCGATTGCAGCAGCTGACATGAGTACATTCATGTCTAACGAACGGCTTCTAATCGCATAATAAGCACTCTTCACAGGTTTATACCCGCTTACAATCATTGCAACAGCGTACATTGTTATCGTTAAAAAAGGAGATATCACTGTGTAAGAGCCGATAAAGCCTAGCGCAATTAATATACCTGAAAAAATCACAGCCCCATTGTGATTACTTGAACGAGCAGGGGAGTGAGTCTGTTTATCGGTAGTGATGAGGGACGCTTTAAATCCAGCTTTAGATACTTCTTTAATAATTTCTTCCGTGCTATTTTCATGTTCAATTTTCATTTTGCCTGTTGAAAAATTCACCTGAACATGTTTGACAGTAGGAAGATTATTCAAGTGGTTTTCAATTGTTAAAGCACATGATCCACAATCCATGCCTTCAATAAAGTAGTTTTTTAAATTATTATTTACATTTATAGGTTCAACTTCAAAACCGAGTTTCTTCATTTGTTTTTGGATGGATTCATATTCAAGTTCTTCAGTTGAACTAACCTGCATTTTCCCTGTACTGTAATTCACATTCACTCCATTGATGTTTCTTTGGTTGCTTAAACTTTTTTCAATTGTTACCGCACAGGCTGGACAATCCATTCCATAAACTCGAAACTCCTCTATTATCCCCTCATCAATGTTTTCGTTAAGTAGACCATGAGTATTTCCCAAACTACTACAACAATCGATTTCAATACTCGGACCCTTATCGGTTTCCTTGCTGCTGCAGCAAGTAGTTATTTTTGTATTTTCTTCCTTAATCATGGATGGCGTATTACAACATTCGTCTTTGACTACTGTATTTATGGTGTTACTACTGCAGCAGGTTGTTTGTTCCTCTACTTTGGGGGATTCTATTTTGGTCGAACAGCATTTTTTATCCATTTTTTAAGCACACCTTAACTTATATGATTTTTACAACAAGCAACATTGTCTTCAATCTGACTAAGTACATTATCAAATGTGTCTAGCAACTCTTTAATTTGCTGATTTCGCAATCCGTAGTAGACGTATTTTCCCTCTTGTCTCCCTTCAATGATCCCACATCCTCTGAGACAGGCTAAGTGCTGGGAAATATTTGACTGGTTGCCTTCAATACTTTCAACAATTTGTGATACAGTCTTTTCCTCATATTTGATGCAATCTAAGATTTGAACCCTTGTTTTATCTCCGAATGCACGTAAAAACTTCACTTTAACTTCTAAATCTGTCTGAATCATATTATCACTCCTAATATATTAGACAACACTAATATGTTTTGTTACTATCATATTAGCAATGACTAATATGTGTGTCAATTTTATGTCCTTATCTACAGATGGTGTAAATTGACATTGTCACTACAGATTTTGAAAGGAAATGAAGAAAGGAAATGAAGAGGATTATTAGCGTTACATTGATTTTGTTGTTTGCTTTTGCAACTAACGTCTCTGCGCATACGGGCTTAACTAGTACCTCACCAGCTGATGGGGAAGTTTTAGTTGAAGACATTTATGAAATTGTATTGGAATTTGATACGAAAATTGAATCGACGAGTACAGTGAAAGTCTTCAATGAGAAGAACGAAGAATTAGTCAGTAATGCGCAAGTGAATGACAATGTGATGACAAGCGGTTTCATGGAACCTTTAGATAATGGTACATATACAGTGAAATGGAAGATTATTGGTGCAGATGGCCACCCGATGCAGGGAACTTATTCATTCATGGTTAGCCAAGACGAATTACAAGAATCTATAGAATCTGAAGAAACCAAAGAAACACCTGTTGCACCTACAGAAGAACCACCGGAGCAGCCAGTTGATGTTTCTTCGAAAATAGCTTCAAATGATGTTCTAGTTGTAATTCTTGTCATTTTATTCACTTTGGCCGGTGGCTTTTTTGGCTGGATCATAGGAAGAAGGCAAAAATAAATGATTTGGATTTATATCTCGGAAAGTTTATTGTATCTGTGTTTTTCGTTATTGATGGGCGCATTTATCATTCAATTCATCCCGGTACGGTTGAAACCTACTATTCATATTCCAAAGCGATTAATTCAATTGTCGGTATTGGGAATAGTGCTATTTTCGGTTGCTCCAGTGATAAGGGTAATCTTATTTCTTTACGAAGATATTGGGTTGATTACTACGATGGAAAGCGTTCTTGGAGGATTTGAGGTAGGGAAGGCTTGGAATCTCACGGTCATACTTGCAATTTTCTTTTATCTTTTTGTTTCGTTGTTCCCGGTTTTGAAAAGCAAAGTGCTATCCGGTATTGCTCTCGCTTTCACTCTCGTCCTGCTTTTGGCATTGGGATGGGCAAGTCACGCAGCTTCGCTTACCGAATGGAGTGGGTTCGTTTTCCATTCATTACACTTTTTAGCTGTCACGGTGTGGATCGGAATCCTCCTTATCGTCGGTTGGTGTTCAAAAGACCGAGTGAATTGGCTTTCTTACTTAAAATGGTTTACCCCTTTGGCAATCGTATGTTTTCTTACAATAGCAGGAACCGGGCTATTCCTTATGACATTGGTCATTGATGTGAACGAATACGCGGACGCCTGGACGGTACCGTTTGGACAAGTTTTATTGATGAAGCACCTGACGATCATTCCAGTACTATTTTTTGCTTTTATAAATGGATTTTGGATCAGGCGCAAACTGAGACGGCAAGAGCAAATCAACCCAATACCTTGGTTGAAGCTCGAAAGCATTCTTCTGTTCTTTACGTTTGTTTCGACGGGTGTGCTTGGACAACAGGAGCCTCCGCATAGTATTGAGATCACACTCGCGGGTAGTGGCCCTTCAGCTATCTTCGATTATTTCTATTCAGGGGTTATTGATCCTTCCATGAGTTTGCAATTCGGGTTGAATACAATAAATATATTGTTTTTTATCGTAGCGATTATTTTCATGTGGCTAATCATGTACAGCTTTAGGAAAAAGACGACTGAAGTAGTTCCATTTTTCATGGGAATGTTCTGTGTACTTTCTCTATATTTCGGGATAATGGCTAGCATTCAATAAACGGAGAATACAGGTAGTAAATCCAAGCAGCAAAGATACCGCATGGATTGTCGCATTAGTTGCCATGTTCGGAAGTCTGTACTTCAGTGAGATCAACCAAAGAAGTCAATTAAGTAAAAATGAATTAGAGAAGCCAAAGAGATCAACTCAGCATAGTTGTCGTTCCTTTGGCTTCTTTAATTATTAAGGGGGAGAAAATTATGTACTATGACACCATTGTTATCGGGGCAGGTCAAGCTGGATTGGCGATGGGATATTACTTAAAACAAAGCAATGAACGATTCTTAATTTTAGATAAAGGGCAGGAGTTGGGTGAAGTATGGAAAAAAAGATATGACTCCTTACAATTGTTTACACCTAGGATGTATAGTTCATTGCCTGGTCTTAATCTAGATGGAAAACAGCATGGGTTTCCTTCGAAGGATGAAATTGCGGATTACTTAAAGCGTTATGCAGAAACGTTTGCTTTGCCAGTAGCATTGGATACCGAAGTTCTGTCCGTAACAAAAAAAGAAGAGGGTTTTTGTGTAGAAACAACAAAAGGTATGTTTTATACGTCGAATGTTGTTGTTGCCATAGGACCATTTCAAAAGAAACGGATTCCCGCATATTCGGCTTTACTTAGCGAAAATATCATACAGCTGCATTCATCTGAATATAAGAATCCTATTCAGCTTAAGAAAGGAAATGTGCTTGTTGTAGGAGGTGGTAATAGCGGTGCTCAAATTGCGGTTGAATTGTCGGAGGAGAGAGAAACGTATTTAGCCATAAGTAAACAGCCTAGTTATTTCCCATTAAGGATTGGTGGAATGAGTGTGTTTTGGTGGTTTGATAAATTGGGAATACTAAAAGTGAGAAACACATCAATCATCGGGGAATTAATACAGAAAAAGGGTGATCCAATCTTTGGGAGTGAATTAAAAAATGCCATTAAAAACTTGGCAGTTAAGTTGAAGGGAAGGGTCGTAAATTGCAACAACAATCAAATCATATTTGAAGATTCAACTATCCTTGAAGTGAATAATATTATTTGGGCAACTGGATTCCAACAAGAATATGAATGGTTACAAGTGGATGGTGTATTTGATAAGCAGAAAAAGATTATTCATAACAGGGGAATTAGCTCAGTAAATGGTCTTTACTTTTTAGGGTTACCGTGGCAATCACGAAGGGGATCTTCTTTGCTTCAGGGAGTAGGTTACGATGCCAAGTACATCATTGAACATATGAAAATGACATCTACGTAAAGGGGATACTCTGTATGGGGAATCATCAACATAATCACTTTGCGGAGCAACGGGAAGGTAACAAACGCGGTCTTATCATTGCCTTGTCCATTACGACGCTCATAATGCTTTTGGAGTTTTTCGGTGGGCTTTTCACAAATAGTTTAGCTTTGCTGTCAGATAGTGGTCATATGCTATCTGATGCAAGTTCGATGGCTTTTAGCCTTGTGGCAATTTGGTTCGCTAGCAGACCACCATCGCCAAATAAGACATATGGATATTATCGATTTGAAATTCTAGCTGCCTTATTCAATGGTGTTACATTATTTGTGGTTGCAGGGTTTATTGTAAAAGAAGCTATTCAACGTTTATCTGAACCGCCAACAGTTGCAAGCGGAACAATGATGATCATCGCATTCATTGGATTAGCCGCAAATATCCTTAGTGCAATGGCTCTATTAAAAAAAGCAGATGTAAGAGGGAATATTAATTTAAAGAGTGCATATATACACATAATCGGAGACGCTTTAGGTTCGGTTGGTGCAATATTGGCTGGTCTATTCATGCTTCTCTTCGACTGGTATATCGCAGATCCAATCATCTCTGTGATAGTCGCTTTATTGATTTTGAAAAGTGCGTGGGGCGTGCTTAAACAAAGTATTCATGTTTTGATGGAAGGGTCACCGCTGACGATTAATAAAGAAGAAGTAATAGCTGAACTAGAAGGTATTGAAGGTGTAAATAATGTTCACGATCTACATATTTGGACAATTACATCAGGCCTAGATTCCTTAAGCTGTCACATGCTAATTGAGGATGAGAAAGATGAACAAGAAGTTCTTCAACAGGCAATTAATCTAATCCGTGATAACTACAAAATTGAACATACTACGATTCAAATTGAAAAATCAAACCTTCAACATCAAGAATTGAATATATAATAGGGCTTAATAAAAGGTTAGGCTATTTCTTGGCCCTGATTATCTCTATCCACAATCTTCCTATGGGAATTGTTCTCGGGGCCGGTGACGAATCTGAATTTGGTATAGCTCTATTGCGGGCATTAATATTGCACAATGTTCCGGAAGGTATGATCCTATTTACTCTATTATTTATCGCAGGATTTAGTACTTATATGTTATTCCTTATCTCGATTATCGTCGCCGTACCTGTTGGACTAGGTGCTTTCATTGGCGAATTGATCGGTATGCAAAATAAACTATTATAGGCGTTCTTAATAAGTTTGACTGTCGGAACTATTTACATGGTTACTATTAAGGAAATCCTGACTGAATCAACCAGGCAATCATCAAATGTTTATAGCTTCATGATTGCATTAATTGGTTTTTGTCTGATGGGTGTATATCTAATTTTTTATTAAGGACGATGCAAGACAGTGCTTTGTACTCCACTATTATTTGACCCTGTACTTAAGTACAGGGTTTATAATGTTTATGAGGTGAAACAAAATGGAATTGCATATTGGAGAACTTGCGGAAAAATGTAGAGTTAATAAAGAAACCATTCGATATTATGAACGATTAGGATTAATTCCGAAACCATCTCGTACAGAGTCCGGATATCGAATATACACAGAACAAACCGTTGACCGATTAAATTTCATTAAGCGCATCCAAGTATTAGGTTTTACTTTAAAGGAAATTGATAAGCTTATAGGTGTCGTAGATCGTGATGAAGCCAAGTGCCGTGATATGTATGATTTCACTGTTTATAAGATAGAGGAAATTCAAAGGAAAATTCAAGAACTTAAAAGACTCGAACAAATGCTTATCGACCTAAAAGAAAGATGTCCTGAAAACAAAGATATTTATGAATGCCCTATTATTGAAACTTTACAAGAAATTTAAGGACGGAGGAATAGTATTGAAAAGATATAGGATGACTATACAAGGAATGACTTGTTCAGGTTGTGAGCACCAAGTATCAGTTGCCTTGGAGAATACAGGTGCAGAGTGTATTCAAGTAGACTTTCGTCGTGGAGAGGCTGTATTTGAGCTTCAAAATGATGTGGAAGTTGAAACAGCGAAAAACGCGATTAGTGAAGCTGATTATCTACCAATTGATGTCGAAGTTATTAATTCATGCGAGAAAGCTGGCATGAATGATGGATATGATTATGACTACATCATTATTGGTTCTGGTGCAGCAGCCTTTTCATCCGCCATTGAAGCGGTAGGGTATGGTGCCAAAGTTGCTATGATTGAATATAGGACGGTTGGGGGGACATGCGTCAATATCGGATGTGTTCCATCTAAAACCTTGTTACGGGCAGGTGAAATCAATCATTTGGCAATAAATAATCCATTTACAGGATTACAAACTACAGCACAAAATGTTGATTTGATCTCATTGGTAAAACAAAAAGATGAATTAGTAAATACACTTCGCAATGAAAAATATGTGAATTTAATTGACGATTACGGTTTTGAACTAATAAATGGTGAAGCGACATTTATTAATGAGAATACAGTTGAAGTGCTTGGCAACCAAATAACTGCAAAGCGATTTTTAATTGCAACTGGGGCTTCTCCATTTGTTCCTACTATTCCCGGACTAGGCGAAGTAAAGTATTTAACAAGTACTACGTTACTTGAATTAAAGAAGGTTCCAAAGCGTCTCACGGTGCTTGGTTCTGGATATATCGGATTGGAATTAGGACAGCTATTTCATAATCTAGGCGCAGAAGTAACTTTGATACAAAGAAGCGGACGTCTATTAAAGGAATACGACCCTGAAATTTCAGAAGCGATTGCTAAGGCATTAACAGAACAGGGGATTAATTTAGTTACCGAAGCAACCTATGAACACGTAGAACAAGTTGGCGAATTGAAAAAAGTTCACGTAGAAATAAATGGTGAAAAGCGAATCATTGAAGCAGAACAATTGCTTGTAGCAACTGGAAGAAAACCAAATACAGGGTCTTTGAACTTACGCGCGGCAGGCGTTGACGTTGGGGCTCGCGGTGAAATCGTCATTGATGAATATTCTAAAACGACCAATTCTCAAATTTACGCTGCCGGGGATGTAACGCTTGGTCCTCAATTTGTTTATGTAGCTGCTTATCTAGGCGGGCTAGCTGCACGTAATGCAATTGGAGGACTCAATGAAAAGGTGAATTTAGAAGTTGTTCCAGCCGTAACATTTACTAATCCATCGATTGCAACGGTTGGGTTAACTGAACAGCAAGCAAAAGAAAAAGGACTTGAGGTTAAAACGTCTGTCTTGCCATTAGATGCCGTACCTAGGGCCCTTGTTAATCGGGAAACAACAGGTGTTATTAAATTAGTGGCAGATGCAAAAACATTAAAAGTGTTAGGTGTTCATATCGTTTCGGAAAACGCTGGCGAGGTTATCTATGGGGCAACATTAGCCGTGAAATTCGGATTGACAGTAGAAAATCTACGAGAAACGCTTGCACCTTATTTAACAATGGCAGAAGGATTGAAATTAGCAGCCCTTACGTTTGATAAAGATGTGTCCAAATTATCTTGTTGTGCTGGATAGTAATATGAATATAAATAAAGCCGTTCCTTAAAGGGAACGGTTTTTCTGGTCAATCTAAACGACTGACTCGTGTATAGATTTTTACAACCTGTATACGGTAAAGAGAAAAAACTGCGGACAAATTGCAGACATTCGGTAAAAAACCATAAAAAAACAGCCCCTAGGCATCCGGCCTAATAGGGCTGTTTCTGGAGAAGAACCGTTGTTCCGACGGTCTTCCTACGGGTTTGGCACCCAATGATTCCGACTGGGCTCGAACCAGCGACCTCTACCCTGTCAAGGTAGCGCTCTCCCAGCTGAGCTACGGAATCGGGAGAAAGTATTGTGCGCTTCTCTCTACTGCACATTTATTATTATAGCGTGTTTCTAATAGAAGTCAACACTATTTCTAAAAGTTTTTTTAAAACGAGGAAAAAAGGTAAACTAGTAAGTAAAGAGGTGATGAAAATCGATACGCATATTTCGATTCCGTTTGCATATGACATTGATGGGGCACTCGAAAGATTAGCTTCAGACCCCGTGAATACAGTTCATCTTGAAAATCGTGAAATTCGCATTCCGATGGAAGAGGGGAATATCGTTTCATTAAGTGGCATCGGTACAACAGCCGCACCTTCCTTTATACTGAAAAATGCGATTGACGAGAATCAGGTTAATCAAATCAAATCCATTTTTCATTTAGACCGCCCATTAGATAAAATTGCAAATCACTTCAAGGGAACCGACCTTGAGCAGCTTTTCGTCGATCATGCCGGTACACCACTCATTCAAAGTTTTTCGCTCTATGGCACGTTAATGAAAAGCATTATTCATCAGCAATTGAATCTTTCATTTGCACACACATTAACGATGCGGTTCGTTGAATCATTCGGCTCCGAGCAGGATGGCGTATGGAGGTATCCGAATCCGGAAACAATAGCAGCGCTTGAAGTGGACGATTTGCGAAAGCTTCAATTCAGTGGAAGGAAGGCGGAATATGTCATCGGACTGTCGCGTTCGATCGTCGATGGGAAGTTAGATTTAATGAAGTATACAGAAATGGATGATGAAGAGGTGACGAGGGAAATGGTCATCCATCGGGGAATTGGCCCGTGGACTGCCCAAAACTTCCTCATGTTCGGGTTAGGTCGACCAAATTTATTTCCGTTAGCAGATGTTGGACTTCAAAATGCATTGAAACAATTATGGAATCTTGATCGAAAACCGACTGCGGATGAAATGCAGGCACAATTCCCATCATGGTCTCCTTATTTAAGCTACGCAGCCTTGTATTTGTGGCGAAGTATAGAAATAGC
Source organism: Sporosarcina sp. UB5 (assembly GCF_050859005.1). Classification (GTDB taxonomy): domain Bacteria; phylum Bacillota; class Bacilli; order Bacillales_A; family Planococcaceae; genus Sporosarcina. The sequence goes on along the minus strand of NZ_CP125984.1, from coordinate 3,172,780 downwards.
AAAAGCCTAGGGTGCCCGGAGCTGGACGAAAAAAGCTTCCCCATCATGAGGAAGCTTGGGCAATTATTGTAAATGTGTTTGATTGGTTTCTTGTGTCATTTCAAATTCATCGTCAAAGTAGAGGAAAGTTTCATTTGTAAGGTCCGAGATACGCTCCTTGTTGAGACCTAATGAAAGATTTCCTTCAAAAATTGTTTCCCACCAAGTATCTGTCGGTGTCATGTACATTTCCTCCATTTCATTTCTTATAGGCTACATGTGCGGATACATTCAAAATACGGGAACAAAATATTGGGTGGTGCATTTATAGTATATGTTGACGTCCAATTCCCCAAACTGCGTAATTGGTCGGAATTTGACGATTTAAATTCAGTTCTTTTGCTATATTGACATTTTGCTTTGTTGAAGGGAGAGGATTTCAGTGGAACATGCTCAGAAAATCGATTCGATGATCGCTTTTCAACGAAACATGTTTAATTCTGGAATGACGAAACATGTTGAATTTCGATTGGATATGTTGGAGCGATTAAAACAAGCAATCATCTCAAAGGAAGAAGAAATCTTTGACGCGTTACAGAAAGATTTAGGGAAAAGTCAGTTTGAATCATATGTGACGGAAGTTGGATTCGTCTTATCGAGTATTTCTTTCATGATGAAGCATTTGAGAGAATGGATGGAGCCGGAGTCTGTAAAAACACCTGTGCATCTACAACCGGCGAAAAGTTTCATCGTTCGGGAACCATATGGATCTGTGCTGATCATTGGACCATTCAATTATCCATTTCAATTAATTATGGATCCGTTAGTTGGCGCTATTGCTGCGGGAAACTGTGCAATCGTTAAACCGTCTGAAGCTACAATCCATACTAGCAAAATAATCAAGGACATTTTGACGGAAATTTATCCGCAAGATTTTGTGCAAGTCGTTGAAGGTGGAGTCGAGGAAACAACTGCGCTCATCCATGCTCCATTTGATTATATTTTTTTCACAGGAAGTGCAACAGTCGGGAAGATTGTCATGAAGGCAGCAGCGGAACGGCTAACACCTGTTACATTAGAGTTAGGCGGGAAAAGCCCAGTCATTGTCGACCAGACTGCTAATTTAAAAAGAGCGGCGGAACGGATTGTGTGGGGGAAATTCGTGAATAACGGTCAAACTTGTGTCGCTCCGGATTTTGTACTCGTTCATGAAACGGTGCAAAACAATCTTTTACAGGAAATGATCAACTGTATTCGAGATTTCTACGGGGATGACAGTGCGAAAAGCGTTGATTATGGAAGAATTATCAACGTAAAGCATTTTGATCGCCTGACCGAATTAATTAATAAGGAAAAGAGCCATATCGTTTTCGGTGGAAGGTCGGACCGTGATAATCTATATATTAGTCCAACGCTATTGGATGGTGTTTCATGGGACGGTCCTGCGATGGCGGAAGAAATTTTCGGGCCAGTTCTACCGATGTTAACGTATCGGAATTTAGGAGAGGCAATCGACCGTATCCGCCAAATGCCGAAACCGTTAGCCGCGTATTTATTTTCGGAGAACGAACAGGCACAGGACTATTTCTTGGAGCATCTTTCATTCGGTGGGGGTTGTATAAACGATACGATTTCCCATATTGGAAATATCTATCTTCCTTTCGGTGGCGTTGGTGCATCCGGCATGAATGCTTATCATGGAAAAGCGAGCTTCGATTTATTCACTCATTCGAAATCAATTTTGAAGAAAAGCACGAAAGTCCCAATTCGAATTGGTTATCCACCGTATGGCAATAAGTTGAAGCTCGTTAGATCTTTGTTAAAATAAATTATGTTCTATTTGATTTAATGTGTAGATAGTAAATGGAATAGGGGGAAATGACAATGCATCAGTTTAATGAAGCACGAACGATTGAAGTATTGAAGAGGTTAGTGGAAACGCCAAGCCCATCGGGTTTTACGGAAAAGGTTATGCAGGTCATCACTGAAGAACTTACGGAAATCGGAGTGCCATTTAAGCGAACGAATAAAGGAGCTGTCATCGCTACGTTGCAAGGGAAAGATGATACGCGTCATCGTTTATTGACCGCCCATACGGATACACTTGGAGCGATGGTGAAAGAAATTAAGAGTAATGGACGTCTAAAATTGACAAACATCGGCGGATTCAATTGGAATGCGGTGGAAGGTGAGTATTGCCATATACATACTGCTTCCGGCAAGGAAGTTCGCGGTACGATATTAATGCATCAGACGACAGTTCATGTATACCGTAATTCGGGTACCGCTGAAAGAAATGCCGACAATATCGAAGTGCGCATTGATGAAAAAGTGACGAATGCTGCTGAAACGAGGGCGCTAGGCATTGAAGTCGGAGATTTCGTTTCATTTGATCCTAGATTTGAAGTGACACCAACTGGTTTTATTAAATCAAGACATCTTGACGACAAAGCAAGTACTGCACTTCTATTGGAATTAATCCGTTCATTGAAGGAAAACGGAACGGAACTGCCGAATACGACTCATTTCTATATCTCGAACAATGAAGAAATTGGTTATGGTGGGAATTCCAATATCCCGAATGAAACGGTCGAGTATATTGCAGTCGATATGGGAGCGATCGGTGATGGACAAACTTCCGATGAGTACACTGTATCCATCTGTGCAAAAGATTCAAGCGGGCCATACCATTATGCATTGACGCGGCATTTGACAGCGCTATGCGAAAAAGGAAGCGTTCCATACAAGTTAGATATATATCCTTACTATGGATCGGATGCATCCGCTGCAATTAGGGCTGGGTTTGATGTGCGACATGCATTGTTTGGCCCTGGTATTGAATCTTCTCATGCGATGGAAAGGACGCACGTCGATTCATTAAAAGCTACAGCGCAATTATTACACGCTTATGTAACTTCCGAAATGATGGAATAAAAACGAAAAGCTGAAGGCATCTATCTAGCGCCTGAAGCTAGACATAGAAGGAGGTCTAGTAATGGAGACCCATTATTTATTTTTTAGTTTGCCAATAAAGAAAGTGGAAGGAATTTTACCTGCCACAGTAACGGATATTGCCGTTGATTCGCGCTCTGTCAATGCAGGAGGCGTGTTCGTCTGCATTAAAGGATTTACCGTCGATGGACATGCATTCGTTTCGAAAGCGATTGACAACGGAGCGAGAGTTATCGTTGCTTCTCGTCCAGTCGAGGTCGATTTGGACAAGGTAGCGGTCGTCTATGTGGAAGATACGTCAAGAGCGGTCTCCTTGCTTGCACCCCGTTTCATGAACTATCCTTCCAAACGGATGACGATGATTGGTGTGACGGGTACGAACGGAAAAACGAGCGTCAGCAATATGCTTCATTCCGTATTACGTCATGCGGGAGAAAAATGTGCGGTAACAGGAACGATCGGGTTCGATTTGGACGGAGTATTATTTGAAACAGAAAATACGACAGCGGATGTGCTGACGACCCAGCAAATGATCAAGCAAGCGGCTGATGCTGGATGCTCGACGATGACAATGGAAGTGTCATCTCACGGACTTGTCGAAGGAAGATTGGCTGGCACAGAATTTGATATTGCGATTTTCACAAACTTATCGCATGATCATTTAGATTTCCATGGAACGATGGAACATTACGGGCATGCAAAAGGGCTTTTATTCGCGCAACTTGGACAAGACTTGGAGCAATCGAAATATGGAATTGTTAATATAGACGACAGTTGGGGAGTGCGGATGAAAGAAATGACGTCCTTCCCTGTATTGACGTATGGTATTCACAACGAAGCGGATTTCCGTGCGATCGATGTCAAGTTGACAGTGGAAAGCACTTCATTCCACTTAGAATCCCCTGCAGGTAGCTTCGACGTATCGATGGCGCTTATTGGTGAATTCAATGTATACAATGCGTTAGCGGTCATTGCAGCGTTGTATGCTAAAGGGCTAGAGATGGAAGTAATTCTCGAGGGGCTAGCAGTCATTCCTTCTGCTAAAGGTAGGATGGAGAAGGTTGAAACGGATTTACCGCTGACAATTTACGTCGATTATGCGCACTCACCTGATGCGATTGAGAAGGCGATTCAAGCAGTCCTTCCTTATAAAGACGAGGAGAGTAAATTAATATTCGTCATTGGGACAGGTGGTAACAGGGATCGGGTTAAGCGCCCAATTATGGCGGCGAAGGCATCAATTGCCGATTATGTCGTGTTGACGACGGATGATCCTCGGGATGAAGCGTATGAAACAATATTGTCGGAGCTTGAAGCAGGCATGCAACACGATCAATATGCGTGTATTGGTGATCGTGAGGAGGCCGTCCGACATGCCGTCTCGGTCGCTAGTGAAGGGGATATTATCATCTTTGCTGGAAAAGGTCATGAAGACTTCCAAATAGTCGGTAGGGAGAAACTACCTCATTCGGACGCCGAAATCGCTTTGGACGAGGCAGAGAAGAAGTTTGGAAGAGGGTATATAGAGAAATAAGAAGGGAAAGAGCTGTCTTTTTAGGCGGCTCTTTTCCTTTTCTCAAAAGACTTTGTGCAATGGAGAAAAAATGGTTGAAAATGACTCAGAATCTGACTATGCTTAGAAAAGCAGAAAAGAAGGAGTTCAGACAAAATGCAAAAACCGATACAAGAAGAGATTGCTTCACGGCGCACGTTTGCGATCATCTCTCACCCGGACGCCGGGAAAACAACAATGACGGAAAAACTGCTCTATTTTGGCGGTGCCATCCGTGACGCAGGTACCGTAAAAGGGAAGAAGACAGGCAAATACGCGACATCTGACTGGATGGAAATTGAAAAGCAACGTGGAATATCCGTTACATCTTCCGTGTTGCAATTCGACTACGACGGCAAACGTGTCAATATTTTGGACACACCAGGACACGAAGACTTCAGTGAAGACACATATCGTACGCTCATGGCGGTCGATGCCGCTGTCATGATGGTCGACTCGGCAAAAGGGATTGAGCCTCAGACAATCAAGCTATTTAAAGTATGTCGGATGAGAGGTATCCCGATTTTCACGTTCATGAACAAAATGGACCGTCAAGGGAAAGAGCCGCTTGAATTAATGGAAGAACTGGAAGAAGTACTCGAAATCGAATCGTATGCTATGAATTACCCGATTGGCATGGGTAAAGAATTCATCGGCGTCTATGATCGATACAATAATCGCATCGAGCAAGCGCGTGTTGAAGGAGACAGCCACTTCCTCCCATTGAATGAAGAAGGGGAACTTGCGGTCGAGCATCCGATGACGGAAACATCTTATTATAAGCAAGCGCTTGAAGATGTCATGTTGTTGAACGAAGCTGGAAATAAATTCGACGTGGAACGGGTTGCTAAAGGGGAGTTAACACCTGTATTTTTCGGCAGCGCTTTAACGAATTTTGGTGTACAAACATTTTTGGAAACATTCCTCAAGTTTGCACCTTCGCCTCAACCGAGAAAAACGAAAACCGACGAGCTTGTCGATCCGATGTCCAAAGAGTTTTCAGGATTCATTTTCAAAATACAAGCGAATATGAACCCAGCTCACCGTGACCGAATCGCTTTCGTCCGAATCGTTTCCGGAGGATTTGAAAGAGGGATGTCAGTTACTGTTCCTCGAATTTCCAAGACAATCAAATTGACACAGACGACACAGTTTTTGGCGGATGATCGCGAAACGGTGAATGAAGCAGTCGCAGGCGACATTATCGGTTTGTATGACACGGGGAACTATCAAATTGGCGATACGGTTGTCGGTGGGAAATCGAATTTCCAATTTGAAGCTTTGCCGCAGTTTACGCCTGAGCTATTCGTTCGGGTTACAGCGAAAAACGTCATGAAGTCAAAGCATTTCCATAAAGGGATTCTTCAGTTAGTCCAAGAAGGTGCGATTCAATATTATAAAACGTTGCATACAGAAGAAGTGTTATTAGGTGCAGTCGGGCAACTCCAATTTGAAGTGTTCGAGCATCGGATGAAAAACGAATACAATGTAGAAGTTCATATGGAGCATATCGGCTCAAAAGTGGCCCGCTGGATTGAAAATGAAAGCGACGTGAAAGAGTCGATGACGGGGCAACGTTCCATGCTCGTGAAGGATCGTTATGACAACCTCGTATTCCTTTTCGAAAACGACTTTGCACTCCGTTGGTTCGGCGATAAATATCCGGACATTCGATTGTTTAACTTATTATAATTCATTACCCTCACCGGAAGACTTAGCCTATTAAGTCTCTCCGGTTTTTTTAGCTCGTGATTGATGTTCATAGTGTTTTTCAACTATGATAGTAATAAGCGTTTGACGAAAGGGATGTGCAAATGAAAATCAGCAATTTTTCTATAAAACGACCAGTTTTTACGATTGTGACGATGTTCTTAGTCATCATTCTAGGGGCAGTTTCCTTTTTAAAAATACCGGTAACCCTCATTCCTGAACTAAATCCGCCAGTAGCGGTCGTCGTCACGAACTATCCAGGCGCATCCTCCACGGAAGTGAGTGAGAAATTGACGAAACCGCTTGAAGCAAGTTTGTCGACTGCGCCTGGCTTGAAATCGATGCAATCTTCATCTCAAGAGGGTGCCAACTTCATTTTGCTGCTTTTTGACTGGTCTACAACAATTGATGATGTACAGTTGGACATTATGCAACGAATTGACCAAGTTCCAGTACCTGAAGGCGCAAGCGCTCCGAGGTTCATGAAATTCGATCCGGCACAATTTCCGGTTATCCAGTTATCGCTTCGAACGAGTTCGAACGAGACAGATATACGAGATGTTGCAGAACGTTTAGAGACGGAGTTGCGGCGGACGAAAGGGGTCGCAAGCGTTACCGTTACAGGTAAATTGGTAGAAGAAGTACGGGTTATTTTAGATCAGAAAAAGCTCGAAGATTATGGGCTCGTCCAATCGGATGTCGTACAGGCAATTCAAGCGAACAATGTATCGATGCCTGGCGAGCCGATTGAAACAAATGATGGAAAGCAGTTGACGACGAGAATTATTAGTTCACTGTCGACGATTACCGATATACGGAATGTGACAGTTGGTGTGAATCCACTGACTGGCGATAAAGTGAAAGTTGCTGACATAGCGGACGTTGCGTTACTAGAAGCAAAAGCAGCTTCCGAAACGAGAGCGAATGATCAGCAGGCTGTCCTTATGTCGGTGTTGCAGGAATCCGGTGCCAATACAGCTACTGTCTCGACAGCTTTCAAGGATGCATTGGATCAGTTACTCGCCCAAGAGGAATACAAAGGCGTAGAAGCGGATATTTTGTTTGACCAAGGTGACTATGTGAAACTTGCTGTCGGAAATATCGGACAGTCGTTGTTGCTAGGCGGACTTTTCGCGATGGTTGTTTTGTTTTTATTCCTAAGGGGAATTAAAAGCCCAATTATTATCGGCATTGCGATTCCTTATTCTGTCATCGTTACATTCGTACTTATGTTTTTTGCCGATTTCTCGCTTAACATCATGACGCTTGGCGCTTTGGCGTTAGGAATTGGGATGTTAGTCGATAATGCGATAGTTGTCATTGAGAATATTGAACGGCATATCGCGATGGGGAAAGACCGTATGGATGCGGCAAGGGACGGTGCAAAAGAAATTAGTGGAGCCATTACCGCTTCAACGTTAACGACACTAGCCGTCTTTGTGCCTGTTATTTTTATTAGTGGGTTAATCGGGCAGATTTTCACAGAATTTGCGCTAACAATTTCATTCAGTCTATTCGCATCGCTCGTCGTAGCATTGACGGTTGTACCAATGATGGCGAGCCGGATGCTGAACAAGCCACGTAAGAACATTGAAGCGAGAAGACGCCGTTCGAAGACGTTGAACAGATTTGAACGATCTGTCAAATGGTCGCTCAGGAATCGTGCCGTCATTTTAGTTTTGACGGTCGTCCTTCTTGCTGGGAGTGGTATTGGTTTATTCAAAGTCGGAACGGAATTTTTGCCGCCAACTGACGAAGGCTTCTTCAGTATTTCGATTAGGATGCCGAATGGATCATCATTATCTTCTACAAATGATGTTGTGAAAAAGATTGAGTCCAAGTTGAAAGAGGAAAAAGAGATCGATGTTTACGTCAGTTTGGTCGGAGGGACTCAGCAAGGTATGGCGCAAGGCGGAGCGGATTCGGATCGCGCCGAAATGTACGTTAAGCTCGTCCCACTGGCGGAGCGAAATCGTTCAGTGTTCGAGTTTGTCGATGATGTTCAACGAGATGTGCTCGACATTGTCGGAAATGATGCGAAAGTTAGTTTTGATATGCAGACGGCGGCAGGGTCTAGTCCGAATACATTATCGTTTACATTAAAAGATACGAATGAGGCGAGGTTAGACGAAACGGTAGCTAAATTCGACGAAGAGCTCCGGAAATTGAATTCAGTGCTTGAAGTTTCAAATAACCTTCAAAACACTGTCGAAGAGATCCATATTGAAGTGGACCGTGAAAAGGCATCCGACGTCGGATTAGCGCCTTATCAAATTGCCCAAACTGTCAATTCGATTACACGAGGTCAATTCGCTTCACAATTTGTTGATAAAAAAGAGCAAGTCGTTTCGGTTATCGTCCAATATGACGAAAGGTACCGGAACAGTATCGATAAACTGAAGCGTATTAAGTTGAGGACGCCGACCGGTCAGTTTGTAGCATTAAATGATGTTGCGACCATTTCAATTAAGGAAGGCCCGGTCTCTATCCAGCGGGTCGACCAAGCCCACTCGGTTACATTCAATCTTAAATATGAATCGTCTTTATCGTTAGGTGACATGACTGACAAAGTGAATGCAGTTGTCGATATCGTCGATTTGCCTGCGGAGACGGAAATGTCCTATGGAGGCGATCGGGAACTATTTGAGAATGCCATCGATGATATGCTTATGGCCCTTGTTCTTGCAGTCGTCCTCGTCTACATCGTCATGGCAGCTCAGTTTGAGTCATTTAAATATCCGTTTGTCATTATGTTTTCTGTGCCTCTCATGGTAATAGGTGTGGCGCTAGGGCTATTCGTTACAAATACGCCAATTAGTGTGACAGCGGTCATCGGCATTCTTGTGCTTGTCGGGATTGTCGTCAATAACGGGATAGTCCTCGTCGACTATATTAACAAGCGGAAAGAGGCGGGGTTGTCTTCGTATGACGCGATCATCGCTTCGGTGAGAGATCGTGTGCGCCCGATTTTAATGACAGCGTTGACGACGATTCTAGGGCTGCTGCCACTTGCGCTCGGCATTGGTGAAGGGACGGAAATGAATCAGCCGATGGGGATTGCTGTAATCGGAGGATTAATAAGTTCCACATTCTTAACGCTTTACATCGTTCCGATCATTTACAGCTTGTTTGACCGCCAAACGAGAAAACGGGCAGTTAAGTAAGAAAACCGGAGATGCATGTCTCCGGTTTTTATAATGTGTTCATGTGTATGAATTGTGTCCGGATACAGATGGTGGTATAATCCCTTTGTAAGCACTCAACAACTTCATATTTCTTTTGACAGTTGTCAAAGGGGAGTAGCTATAGGGCAACCTATTTCATAGTCGTCAATACATGGCAAGCGCCATCGGTTATGATAGCAGGACTTTACTTTATAAATTTCTGACTTAGCGAGACCTTTGCCTTTTATTAGGTGAGGGTTTTTTATTTTTGAAGCAATAAGGAGGAAATCAATTGGAAGCAATATTATTGGAGTATGCATGGGTACTTGTCGTATTGATTGCACTCGAAGGGTTGTTGGCAGCGGATAATGCAGTTGTCATGGCGGTCATGGTGAAGCATTTACCAAAAGTTCAACAGAAAAAAGCGTTGTTTTATGGGTTGCTTGGTGCATTTGTATTCCGTTTTGCGGCGTTATTTATGATTACATTTTTGGTGAATATTTGGCAAATACAAGCTTTAGGCGCAGCCTATCTTTTATTTATTTCCATAAAAAGCTTAGTGGATAGAGGAAAAGACGATCACCACGATCTGAATAAAAAGCGGAAGCAATCCGGTTTCTGGATGACGGTGTTTAAAGTTGAGCTTGCAGATATTGCGTTTGCACTGGACTCGATGCTAGCCGCAGTTGCGTTGGCTGTAACGTTGCCAGAACTTGGTGATTTTCATATCGGTGGAATAAACGGTGGTCAATTCGTCGTCATGTTACTTGGCGGCATCATCGGACTCGTCATTATCCGATTTGCAGCGAGACACTTCGTTGTGCTGCTTGAAAAACATCCTTCTTTAGAAACAGCAGCGTTTCTAATCGTCGGCTGGGTCGGGGTGAAACTCGTCGTATTGACATTGGCGCATCCGAAGCTACAAATTATCGATGAGGCGTTTCCGCATTCAACAGTATGGAAATCAATCTTCTGGGTCGTTCTTCTAGCAATCGCAGTTGGCGGTTACTTGACAGCAATGGCGAAAAAACGAAAATAAATTAAGCGTGAATGAAACGGCCGATGCATGTTAAAATGTATCGGTCGTCATTGATTATAGTGATTTTCTTTCATTTTCCTGTAAAGTTCACTAAAATAGAAAGACGATTCCGCTACGTAGAAAGGTTCTGATTGCATGAAACTAACAAGGGAAAGCTTACATAGGTTTACGCCCGCACAAGTTATCGTCTTTTATTATTTTTTGGCGATTGGATTTTCCTTTCTGTTGTTGAACTTGCCGGGCGTCTATTTGCCAGGTGTTCACGTTAGCTTCATCGATAGCCTGTTCACTGCAGTAAGTGCAGTGAGCGTGACGGGGTTAACTCCGATTAGCATTGGAGGAACCTATTCGGTCTTCGGGTTGTGCATGCTTATGCTCGTCCTGCAATTAGGCGGGATCGGTATCATGTCAATCGGGACCTTCTTCTGGCTATTAGTAAAAAAGCGTATTGGCCTTCGAGAACGCCAACTAATTATGGTGGACCATAACCAATATTCACTTGCAGGAGTCGTTGGACTCATTAAACAGATCGTCCAGATCATTTTTTTGATTGAACTAACCGGCGGAATTATTTTGACGATATATATTATGCGGTATTTTGACACGTTTAGTGAAGCTTTGTTGAATGGGATGTTTATGTCAGTTTCCGCAACGACGAATGCCGGTTTCGATATTACCGGATCTTCCTTGCACCCTTATTTCAATGATTATTTCGTACAGACGATTACAATGATTCTCATCATCCTTGGCGCTATCGGTTTTCCAGTGCTCATTGAAGTGAAAGGTTTTTTCTCGAAAAAAATACCGAATTTCCGTTTTTCTCTCTTTACAAAAATTACGACCGCCACGTTCGGTCTATTGCTTGTTTGGGGGGCATTGCTCATTTTCATTTTGGAGTCATTCCACTCCTTCAAGGGGCTAGAATGGCATGAAAAAATCTTTGCATCATTGTTTCATTCTGTATCTTCAAGGTCTGCAGGATTGACAACGTACGATATTACACAATTTAGCGAAGCGACGGACATTTTCATCTCTTCATTAATGTTCATCGGTGCATCTCCTAGTTCGGTAGGAGGGGGAATTCGGACGACGACATTCGCCATTGCGCTCCTGTTTCTATTCAATTTTGCGCAAGGAAACAATGTCATTAACATATTCCGTCGGGAAATTAAGCTTATAGACGTCTACCGGGCATTTGCAGTTATTTTGCTTGCTGCGGTAATGGTTATGACAGCTTTGCTTATTTTACTTATTACGGAGAAAAATGTACCAGTCGTAGCGCTGTTGTTTGAAATTACTTCTGCATTCGGTACGTGTGGCATGTCGCTCGGAATTACATCCGATTTGTCCGTTATCGGTAAACTCATTATTATGGTTCTTATGTTTATCGGGCGAGTTGGACTTATTTCGTTCTTGTATACATTAGGTGGAAAGTCGAATAAAAAGCCTTTCTCTTATCCAAAAGAACGCGTTATTATTGGATGAAAAAAGCATCTTTCCTCTAGTGAGGGAAGATGCTTTTTGGTTTTTACGTCTAGTCTCCGGGCGCTAACTGCTCGGGTCATAAGTCAAAGCTACTGCGTGGCAAAGTTCGCCACTCCGTATCTTCGCCTTATGCCTGTCGCAGCTTAGCGAGCGCCCTCCGCTTTTGTATAATGGAACTGTGGTTGTTGGCCTTTGCAGAAGAACGTGACGAGATAGCCGTCTTCCTTCGTAACAACAAGTTCATCATCTTCCATCGGACGAACAGCAACTGGGGTAATGAACGTATGCTTCCGAATGTTTCTCTCAGTAAGCCGTGTAGGTGTCGATATGTTGTCGAGTAGCTCTTTATCATCGAGAATCGATCGTTCAATTGCTGATAGCGTTTCTTGCTCCATGTCGTCTTTCCACCAAATATGTCGTGGTTGGAAAGTATGATGAGCCAGGTAGTCGATCTTCATAAGGCTTCTAACAATATTCATATCCGCTTCTCCATATTCAATGAGGAACTCTTCTAGCCTTGTATATAAGTCTTGAAGTTGGTGTCCAATTCTTGACCAGCCTTTCGTCTCCCAAAACGTACCAAACTGCTGGAAGAAGTCAAATGGCGTTTCAAATACTTCGGATACAAGATATTCAACAGTGCGAGGCATACGATTGTCATTCCAATATTTTTCAAGCACGTCTTCGGTTTGCTTAATCCGTAAAATGTCATCGAACGTGAGGACATTGTTCGATAAGATTTCATAAGGTGCCTCATCGATATACGTATATCCGTATTGTTCCGCCTGGATTCGTAATCCGGTCCCTCTTAATAACTTAAGAAAGCCCAATTGCAACTCCTCAGGGCGCATCGCGAACACATCGTTGAATGTATTTCTGAATGAATCATAATCCTCTTCCGGTAGTCCAGCGATTAAATCGAGATGTTGCGCGATCTTTCCGCCCTCTTTCACCATTGTGACAGTCCTTGATAGTTTTTCGAAATTTTGCCTTCGTTTCACAAGCTCATTCGTCAAATCATTTGTCGATTGGACCCCGATTTCAAAACGGAATATGCCGGGTGGTGCACTCTCATTCAAGAAGTTAATTACTTCCGGTCGCATAATATCCCCTGTAATTTCAAATTGGAATACCGTACCAGGGAGATGTTCATCAATGAGAAATTGAAACATTTCCATTGCATAACTCCGGCTTATATTGAATGTCCGGTCAACGAACTTAATTGTCTTCGCGCCATTTTTCATTAAGTAACGAATGTCTTCCTTCACTGCTTCTCGATTGAAATACCGGACACCGACTTCGATTGAAGATAGGCAAAACTGACATGAGAACGGACATCCTCTGCTCGTTTCAATGTATGTCACCCGGTTAGCAAGATGGGGGACATCTTCAGGAAACCTAAAAGGGGAGGGCAGCTCACGTAAGTCAAGTTTCGGACCGGGAGCAGTCGATTTCAACTTCCCATCCTCCATATAGGCAATACCTTGAACTTCTTTTATGTCGATTTTCCCCGAATGGTAATCGAGCAGCTGTTTAAACGTCCTTTCTCCTTCGCCGATGACGATAAAATCAATTTCAGGCACTTTTTCTAACCATTTATCAAAGTCATACGTCACTTCAGGGCCTCCAGCTACGATAATAAGCTCGGGGTTCGTTTTCTTTAAAATACGAATGACTTTAATGGACTCGACGATATTCCATATGTACAAACTGAATCCGACAATAGTCGGTTTTTTTTGATAAATATCCGATACAATATTTAAAGCTGGGTCTTTAATCGTATACTCAGCTAAAATCGGTTCGTATTCAGGCATCGCATACGATTTTAAATAGCGGATAGCGAGATTCGTATGTATATATTTTGCATTTAATGTTGTGAGGACTATGTTCATATGCCTACTCCTTTGTTAAAATACTAGTAAATCATTTCACACTTTAGTCATTTCGAACTATTTTATTACGACAGACAATATGAAATAATCAGAATTGTGGTCTCTTTAGTTAATTGGTTTTTATTTGCTATTATTTCATTCGAATAAAATCTTGTCGTTTCACATACTGTTTTGTAATAGGTACAGGAGGTATTAAATTGAGTGATTTCGATAAAATACAAATCCCTTCTATGAAAACGTATTTCAATGCGTTCAGGCACTCGGCCAATTTCATGCTACTCGTTGATCATGATGGGAAAATCCGTGATGTGAACGAAATGCATGCCGTTTTCATCAATCAAACGAGACAAGAGCTAGTCGGTCAAAGCATTAGTGAGATCTTTTCTATCATTGATCCTGAATGTGATACGCCTGTTCAAGAGTTCCTTGAAAACATAAAAGAGCAAGGCTTTGTCGAATCAATTACAACGTATCAAAGATCACCAGAGGACACAAGATACTATCATATTACAATTCACTATGATAAAGAAACAAATATGTTTATCGTCCAAATGTCTGATTGCACGGAAAAAGAGAACCTCCAAATTCAGCTCGCTCATTCGGGCTCATTATCCGCTGTCGGACAGATTGCGGCAAGCATCGCCCATGAAATAAGAAATCCAATTACAACGTTAAAGGGATTTACACAATTGCTAAAAGTATCTGCTACAGAAGATTCAATTCGTTATATAGCCGTAATCGAAGATGAAATTGAAAGGATGGAATCAATTCTAGGGGAAATGCTTATTCTGTCGAAACCATCCGAAAAGAAAAAATCTGTCTTCTCTCTTGAAGTATTGGTACGGGATATGGTTTCGATACTATCTCCAAAAGCGGTCATGGATGGAGTGGAAGTTGTACAGGAAGCAGAACTAAGTAGTACCCCTCTCATCTTTGGCGATCCGGATAAAATGAAGCAAGTTCTTTTGAATTTATTTAAAAATGGATTAGAGTCAATGCAAACCGGCGGAAAGCTAACAATCCATCTTTCAGAGTATGACGGAAAGCTAATACTATCTGTAACGGATACGGGAAAAGGGATGACGCACCATCAAGTGAGCCAAGTGTTTATGCCGTTTTTTAGTTCAAAGCCCGGGGGAACAGGTTTGGGGCTTCCTTTTGTACTGAAAACGGTGGAAGATCATGGTGGTACAATTGCCGTGGAAAGCCATGTCGATATCGGAACAAAGTTCACAATGACCTTTCCGAAGGCAAAACAAGGTGTAAGCAGCCCGTTAAATAGCGAACAATCCATCATCTCCTAAACCGATTCGTTTTGACATATTCGTCCATTTGTATATATAATAGTGGCGAGTCGCTGACAGGAAAACAAAAGGTGGATATGAACAATGGTAAATAATACAGAACGTGCTTTGAAATTATTCATCGTCCTTTCAAGAGCAAGCAAGGTTGTTTTAGAAGAGGCGAATAAACTGATAGAGACGTATAAGCTAAATCCAACAGAATTTGCAGTCCTTGAACTTCTATACCATAAGGGAAGGCAGCCGATTCAAAAAATTGGTCAAAAAATTTTACTGAGCAGTGGATCGATGACATATGTCGTAGATAAGCTCGAGAAAAAAGGGCTTCTTGAACGTGTGTTTTGCACAGAAGACAAAAGAATTACATATATGTCGATCACAGCTGCGGGTAAAGAATTGATTGAAGAGATTTTCCCGTCCCACGAAGAGAAAATTAGCGAATTGATGTCCGCACTTTCGGAAACAGAACAAGAGGCGGCAATTGAGCTGTTGAGAAAATTAGGGTTATCGATAAAGAACTTATCATAATTTCTATCATAAAAAACGCCGAACAGGCATAATCTGTTCGGCGTTTTGTTATTCATATTTAGACTCTGGGCGAGGACCCTTCGCTTTTGTTTATTGAATTGTCTGTCCCATATTCAAGAAATCGTCTTTGTACTTTTCATCAAGATTGTCGAACAAAGTAAGTCTGACGACCATACCATTCTTTTCAAAAACGACTCCCGTAACAGGTCCTGTTTCGGTATTTACTTTGAATGCTTTAGCTTTTTCAATTCCTTTTTGAGAGGCTTCCGTAAATACATTCATCAATTGTTCAGGCGCTTCGCCGTTACTTGCTGCTTTCAATACATCTTGCACATTTTCCAATAAATACTCATACGTTCCATCCTCGGTCGGCTGCGTTTCAATGCGCATGAAAGCTCTCGGCTCATCATTAGCATATAAGACATCGCGTCCGGGCTCTTCGCTCGTTAACGTAAACCCAGGCAAAACTTCCATTGCGAATGCTTGCTCATCGCTTTCCGTCAGTACGGCTTCAGTTGCATCACCCGTGGACTGTTCACCGTTGTCGCTATCTGCGCCTGACGCAGATTCAGAATCTGTTGACGCTCCACCTGTGGAACTACCGTTTGTCTCATCGACGATTTGTTCTTCGTTAGTTCCATCTTGTTGTTCTGCATTATCAGTACCACAAGCAGTAAGGAGAATTGCAGCTACAAATCCTGTGCATATTATTTTCCAATTAAATTTCATTGAAAATCCCTCCTTTTTTTATTGGACGAACGAAGGTGATAAATGTTTCATTCATCGCTCCCGTGGATAATTGTATAGCGCTTATGGTTGACTACAGTTTTTTCCTCGAGTTCCAGTTCATCGAAATTTTCCATAAAAGTCAAATCTACGATTACAGAGTTCTCATTCACTTTTTCTACGATTCCTTGTAAACCATCTTTAAACTCTATGATATTTCCAACTTCTGCTATTTTCATAATTGAACAGCTCCTTAAACTGATTATCTTTTATAGTTTGCCTTAAAAAGTCGTTGACGTAAAGTTTTTCATTCAAAAAAACGTTTTAATTTGTCTGAAAATGTAGGTTATTTAATTACTTTATCTGGATAGAATCATGTATAATGATTATTCAGGTAGATTGAAACTCGGGAGGTTTTGCGCATGCATCGTAATTTGGAAGCTGAAATTGAATCGACGCGCAAGGAATTGATGACGATTGCGGGACAAAAGGGCTTAGCTTCAATTGAGACGTTAAAAATAAGCGAAGTGCTTGATCGTTTAATTAATGAATACAATTCCCGAGAAAGAATACCTGGACAATTAGAAGGGGTAGAGAACTAGAAAGGGTGGGATATCATTGGTGAAAATTAAAGACTTTCGGCAAGAATTGAACAACGCTGTTATTGGTAGAGAGAAAGAATTCGATATGATGCTCATTGCGTTATTGCAACAAGGGCATGTATTGCTTGAGAGCGTACCCGGATCGGGTAAAACTCTGATGGCTAAGAGCTTTGCGAATGCTTTCAAAGGGGATTTCAAACGAGTGCAATTTACGCCGGATGTGTTACCTTCAGATGTGACAGGTATTCGATATTTTAATCCGCAGTCCCAGGATTTTATATTGAAAGCCGGTCCGGTTTCTACAAACATATTATTGGCAGATGAAATAAACAGAGCAACTCCACGAACACAATCTAGTCTTTTAGAGTCGATGGAAGAGAGACAAGTGACAATCGACGGGGAGACGCTACCTTTGCCGACGCCATTCATGGTCATCGCAACACAAAACCCGATAGAATCGCAGCAAGGGACTTTCCCATTGCCAGCAGCTCAATTAGATCGGTTTTTATTCAAGTTGACGATCGATTACCCGTCGTTTGAAGAAGAGCATGAAATACTACGGCACTATGGTAAGAATCCGGGACAGATTATGACAGAGGCAATCATCGATGCTAATACGGTTCGTACTTGGGCCGCTGAAGCCGCTGAAGTGACCGTCCATGAAGATATTGAAAAGTATATATTGAAAATTGTCCGTGCGACAAGGGAGCATCCTTACTTGGACCTCGGACTAAGTTCCCGTGCTGCATTAGCAATTTTTCAGGCTTCGAAGACGAAAGCTTTTATTGAAGGCAGAAATTATGTTACTCCGGATGACGTCAAATATATTCTTCCACCAGCCGCATTGCATCGGATGGAACTATCAACGGAAGGGGTCTTGACGAAAACAATCGAAGAAGTTCTTGAAGAAATTATAAATTCTATTACAGCACCGCTTGAGGCGACTGTCTAATGAAGTGGATACGTTATGAACATGGCTTCAAATCGATTCATCAAGGGATGGCCGTTACCATTATATTTTTCACGTATGCGTTCATCTCTTTACAAGTGTGGCTTGCCGCTTGTTTTGCAGCAGTTTTTGCAATGCTTGCATTTCAAAATATCTACTTTTCAAAAGTCGGCCAGGGCCTCTCGATTAAATTTAAAGCGAAACAGAAACGAATTTTGATCGGTGAAGAGGAAGTACTTGTTATGGAGTTCGAAAATGGGCCTGTACCAATTTGGAATGGAACGTTAACCCTCTCGCTTGAAGATGCTGTCGCGCCAAGTTCGGACAATACAAAACATTATAGCGGAATTTATGATTTGACGGTCCCATTTGCGATTGGTGGCAATAAAAAAACGGAAATCCGAATTCCTCTCGAAGGAAAAAAGAGAGGGATGTCAAGTGTGACAAGAGTTGTATTGGAAATCCCACATCTTTTTGGAGATGGCTTTGTTAATATGGAGCTGAATGAACCAATTTTTTATCAAAGCTTAGTATACCCTAGGGTGATTCCGCTTGAAAGAGAATTAAAATCTTCACCTTTCAAACCAGGGGATATCGAACAAAAGCAATCGTTATTTATGGATACGTTCCAACCGATTGGTACACGCGATTATATGCCAAATGATCGTTTTGACCAGATTCACTGGACTGCGAGTGCACGGATGCAAAAATTGCAGACGAAGGAATTTCTTCCTGTCAGCTCGCAAAGTGTCGTCCTAATGTTGAACACGATTGAAAAAGATAGGGGATTTTCAGACTTTGAAAAAAAGGTCGAGCGGCTCGTTTCGTATGCGGAATATTGTATGAAAAACGATATCCCTTACTCCGTCGCTATCAATATACGCAGTTTCGGTTCGACGCCGTATTTGTTATTGCCTAGCGGATCAGGAAAAATTCAATTTCAAAAATTAATGGTCATGCTTGCTAAAATTTCGGACAAACATGCAAAGCTGCAATTCGATGAAATGCTTCGACATATGGAAGGGACGGGACAGCTTTCGCAAACTGTCGTTTTGATTACTCATGAAAGTAATCGATTTAAAGCGCTCGCTAAGCAATGGGTGAAACGCTATGAAGTCATTTTGGATAATTCCCATGAAAGGAATGAAAGGATTTGGGACAAACAAAATACGAAAAAGACCGAAACCGATTCAACTTATCTGAACGCATAATTGTCGAAATGTTCCCCCTGTCCTATATATTCGTATTCTTTTTAGGGGAAGTTGGGTCCATAATGCCTTATGTATGGCTATTCATTTCGATTATTGGGGGAATCGTCGCCTTTTTACTTTTTTACAACCGCGACTATTCTCTCGGTTATGGGGCTGGGTTGGCATTGGTGCTCACAGCACCTATACTGCTCTTCGACGCACCATTTATGAATATGCTCATTTTCTTCGTATATGTTTTGTGGAGGATTCAAGCGAATTTCAATGGATCCAGAATTCAAGGGTGGCCATTTTTAACCGTTAACACACTTGTTTTCGTCATTCTTTTTTTCTTGGCACGATTAATGTTTGCCCATAATCACCCGGAAGTGCTTATGAAGCAGCAGCTCATTCTCTTCCTAGTTACATCATTCCTATATTTTTTCATTCGTATGATTTCTATTTCAATAAACAGTAGGCAATTGCGCAATTTTAAAGTGTGGGAAGCAGGCAAGATATTCGGGTTTATTATCGGATTAGGCGCTGTCGTCTTTACTGTCGTCTTGTTTGCACTCAATCCTGTGAGAAGAGCAATAATAGAAGTATTGGGCTTTCTTTTCGCTGGTGCCCTTACGCTGTTCGGGAAGAGTATGGATCCAATACTTAACTTTTTTAAATCAGGCGCAGAAAATTTTATAGAAGAAAACATGGAAGAAATCGTAGAAGAATATATTGACTTTGAATTGCAAGATGAATTGACTACTTATGGCGCTACTTCATCCATCTTTGAATATTCTACGATGGCAGTCGCTTTAGGTATTCTTTTTACAATCGCTTTCATTCTAATACGGAAAAAAGGAAAGAAGCGGGAAGTGGAAAAATTGGATGGCTATTCTTTTTCTTTTAAAGGCAGAAAGGAAAAAAACGTACAAAAGCGTCCGTTATTGTATGACTATTCATCCGCACGTGATGAAGTCCGAAAAACATTCGAACAATTCGAAAAGGAAGCGCAAGAGTATAATTTAACTCGTATGCACGGGGAAACAGTGAAAGAATGGTTTTCACGAATGGGCTGGAAGCAGAGTGAATTGATTTTATCGATTTATAATGATGTTCGCTACGGCTCACGCACGCCTACTGAAATCGAACATTCCGAATTCGTTCGAGAAATCGAACAAATAAAACGAATTTTTTTCAAAAAAGAGGTTTAAGAACAGGGGAAACGGGGGACATTATAATTGAACACAGCAACATTCTCATTTCCCCCTTTTAAGGACGGGTCCTACTTTAGGATCTGTCCTCCTTTTTTTTGTATAAACGCCTATAATGGATAATGTAAGTAAAGATGGAGGGATTATGATGGGGAAAAAGAAAATTGCATTTATCGGAACAGGTGTAATGGGTAGTAGCATTATTAAGCATTTATTACATGCGAGCTATGAAGTGATTGTTTTTACTCGTACGAAAGAAAAGGCGGAGGCACTCATTGGCCTCGGGGCAAAATGGGCTAAAACGGCTGGACTAGCAGCTGCGGAAGCAGACATTGTTTTGACGATGGTTGGTTATCCTTCCGACGTTGAAGAAGTTTATTATTCGGAAGATGGAATTTTTAATAGTGCTCGTGAAGGGATGACTTTCATCGATATGACTACCTCAAGTCCAGCATTGGCGAAGCGAATTGCGGCAGATGCTGAACGGAAGGGAATCTCCTCTTTAGATGCTCCTGTTTCGGGCGGAGATGTCGGTGCGCAAAACGGGACACTTTCTATAATGTGTGGAGGAAAGGAACAGACATTTAACGAAGTTCTTCCTATTTTGCAAGTGTTCGGCAAGCAAATTGTCTATCAAGGAGAAGCGGGAGCGGGTCAACATACGAAAATGTGTAACCAGATTGCGATTGCAACGAACATGATCGGCGTATGCGAAGCTTTGGCATATGGGAAAGAAGCCGGACTTGATGCTGAAACGGTTCTGGAATCGATTTCATCGGGTGCGGCAGGTTCTTGGTCGTTATCGAACTTGGCCCCAAGGATAATTAAAGAGGATTTCGAACCGGGCTTTTTTGTTAAGCATTTCTTAAAAGATATGAATATCGCTTTGGTGGAAGCGGAACAAATGAATTTGCCTTTGCCAGGTTTGCAATTGGCGAAAGAAATGTATAATGAGCTCGTTGAAGAAGGGTATGGGGAAAAAGGGACACAAGTGCTATATAAACAATATGAGCGCGCATAATTTTGTCCGAATTTCGTAGTCCATCATCCAACGCGTATACATACGCGTTCAAAAAAAGCTGTTCAGTCAATCGTTTTGAAGCAATTGACTGAACAGCTATTGTTTTGTTGCTAGCACTATTCTTACTTTCCATCCAAATAAGATGAACGGAATGATTGGGTGTTGGATACTTTCGGCCTCGAACGTTTAGGAGTAAATGTCTTTCTCCTCACCGTTTTTTGCACATTTGCCTCTCCGACAAAATCGATGAGTAAGTCCTTCGCTGTTTTCAAATTCATTCGCTCTTGCGGATTGCGGAAAGTTTGGTCTTGAATGCCCAAATGGGGAAGGGACGTGAAGTCGCCTTTTTCCGGTAAGGTATGAAAGAGGAAATCGCTGCACTTAACGAGTACAGTGGAGCTTTGCTGGCTAAGCTGAGGATTGTCAACAAAGTGCAAGCCGATTTTTGTAGCATCCCCCGACTGGAGTAGTCGTTGAATCGCTCTATTTTTTAATGAATAAAGCTCACGATTATTTGTTGCTGTTTTCGCATGTCGGTTCACCGTATAAATGGCAATGGCGAGTTGACGTATTTCTTCTTTTTTCAATGGATTCCCCCTCGTTTCATATTGAATATCCTTTCCATATCATACTCGTTTCTTATACATATTCAAAGTGATTTACTCAAAATAACCGAAATGTTTGCAAACGGCTATTTTTTTGTCTGAAATACAGGTATACTTGTCAAATATAGTAGAAAAATCTGTTTCGGCGTCTATAACAAATTATTGTACATAGGAGCGGCGACATGCGTGGAGGCATTCATGGACAATAACAGACTACAAGAAGAATTGATGATGGAACGAAAGGTACGATTGGAGTACGAGCAAAAATATATGTCCATCATCGAACATAACTTGGATCCAATTATTACGGTCAATCGGAATGGCCGTATTTCGTATGCAAATAACGCTGTCCGTAAAGCATTTGGCTATCGTTTGAATGACTTGTCGGGTAAAGCCGTAATCGATTTAGTTGACGCAGAAAAGATGAACGATTTTAATGTCCTATTGTCACGTTCATTTTCTGGTGAATCAATTGAAGTGGAAGGGATCATGTTGTTTCATAAGCGAGGACAATATGTATCCACATACGTCAAGACAATTCCGGTTTCTGGACAAGGAGATATAGAGGAAATTATTTTACTACTAAGGGACACTACGTTTCATCTTAAAAATAATGAAAGACTTTTATTCCTATCCTACCATGACCAATTGACGGGATTGTGGAATAGGAGAGCGTTGAAGGAACATTTTGACGTTGACGCGGAGTATGCCAGACGAAGTGATGAAAAACTTTCAATGATTCAGTTGGATTTAGACCGATTTACTACGATTAACGATTCAATTGGAAGAAATGGTGCGGATGAAATACTGAAAATGGTCGCCGATCGAATGAAGATTGTTTGCCCAAAAGAGGGGAAACTATATAGGAATGGTGGAGATGAATATATCATTTTGCTGCAAAACCATTCCATTGAAAGAACTGAAATGCTTGCACAAAAGATATTAACTGATTTTACAAAGCCGTTTTATTACAACCACCAAGAATATTTTCTTTCATCTTCAATCGGTATTTCAGTTTTCCCTGACGATGGAACATCATTGGAGGAGCTACTCCAAAAAGCTGAGCAAGCGGTACGGTTCGTAAAAGAGCGTGGCCGTTCCCATTACCGGTTTTTCCGAGATGAGATGAATTCAACTTTCACAGATACAGCCTTAATGGAAGCCCATTTGCGACGAGCAATTGAGTTTAATGAGCTAGAGTTGTACTACCAGCCTCAAGTAAATTTGAAAACGGGTGAGATCGACAGTTTTGAAGCACTATTAAGATGGAATAACCGAAAGTTTGGTTTCGTTTCTCCATCTGAATTTATCCCGATGGCGGAAGAATCGAGTCTTATCAATTCCATTGGGGATTGGGTACTTGAAATTGTATGTAAACAGTTGAAGGAATGGCAAGATAAGCAATTCCGACCTGTTCGTATTGCTGTAAATATTTCATCGAAACAATTTCAAGATGGTGCATTCGCTGAAAAAGCAAAGCGGATTATTGAAAAGTATGGAATCCGCCCCTCATCATTTGAAGTTGAAATTACGGAATCAGCTCTAATGAATATGAAAGATACACTTTTAACATTACAGAAATTGAAAGATATCGGGGTAACCATTTCTGTTGATGACTTTGGAACAGGCTATTCATCACTCAGCTATTTAAAGAAGTATCCGATTGATATTATAAAAATCGATCGCTCTTTCATTAAAGATATTGAACTTGATGAAAAGAATGAGGCGATTGCAAAGACGATCATAAATCTTGCTCACAACCTCGGTATGGAAGTTATTGCGGAAGGTGTAGAGAAAGATTTACAGGCGAAGATTTTGAGAGAAGCGGATTGCCATAAGGCACAGGGTTTTTTATTCAGCAAAGCGATTCCTGCTTCGGAAATTGTCGAAAAGTACTTTACATAACTGAGACTAGGACTTCCTTTAAGTGACGCTTATTCGTCATGTGAAAGGGAAGTCTTTTTTTGTATGAGTGAAATATATGTGGGTGGATTGTAAAGGTTTATTCTACTACAAACCATTGATTTCCGTTCCAATCGGACGCTTTCCGCGGGCACGACTTCAGCCGCTTCCCTCGCTGCGCTCAGTCCAGGGTCTTCAGCTCGTGCTGTTCCCGCAGGAGTCGCCGATTTCCACTCCAATCAATTGGCATATACGAGGATACATATAATGCTTGGTTACTGTTAAGGAAATAAGAGCCTCTTTTTAAATAGTAAAATCTGCTGACTAAACTCTCCAAGGAGAATTGCACGAAAATACTACATGAAAGAAATAAAACAGATTTGTTCAGAACGCTTCAACAATATTTTTCAGATGTGTTTCAAAAGTTCCTAAGGACCTTGATCAAGAGCTTGTCAAGTATTATGTGGAAGGTTTTATGGTGAATATAAATACCGAAGTAGAAACATTGCAGGGTAAGCTTAAGTATCCAGTAGATAGCAATCCGTCGAAACATTACGTGTCAGGTCTATTTTGCATTTTAATTATTATTTATTTAGGGCATCTGTTGCTTGGAGTGCAGGTGCTCGACTCCTGCGGGAATAGCATGAGCCTTGAGACCCCGCAGGGCGCACGCCTTTTGCGACCGAGGAGGCTCAAGCCATGCCCGCGGAAAGCGAGCGCCGGAATGGAAAGCAACAGCATATTGACAGGACTATGCATCTTTAATTCATTTATAACAGTAAATAAGAAAGTGGAAAACTTGACAATGGCATGAAGCGTGCGCCTGGAGTGGAAATCAACACGTCCAAGATTCTACTTTTTGAAAATCAATTTTGTACATGAGAAATAACACAAAAAATTTTAATCAATCATCTTTTTTCTAGTAGTCGTTTACTGGAGAAAGCTATGATACAATTATGAGTGAATATTCATTCATAACAAAGGGGGATTATTATGTTTGCAGAAAAAGTGATTATTGTAACAGGCGGATCGAGCGGAATGGGAAAATTCATGGCGAAGAAATTTGCTGATGAAGGGGCGCATGTCATTATTACTGGACGAGACGCAGACCGCTTGCAAGCAGCACGAGAGGAAATAGGGGAACGTGCGCACACGTATCAGATGGACGTACGAAACATTGAACATGTCCAAGGGATGGTTGAATTTGCTAATGAAAAGTTCGGAAAAATTGACGGACTTGTAAACAATGCCGCTGGAAATTTCATCGTCCATGCGGAAGAGCTTTCACCGAATGGCTGGAATTCGGTTATTGATATTGTTTTGAACGGAACGTTCTACTGCACAAGTGCAGTAGGTAATTATTGGATTAAACAAGGGCAAAAAGGAGCCATCTTAAACATGCTTGCGACCTATGCCTGGGATGCCGGTCCTGGTGTTGTTCATTCAGCCGCAGCAAAGGCAGGCGTCATGTCGTTGACACGAACGCTTGCTGTTGAATGGGGAAGAAAGTTTGGCTTTAGAGTGAACGGAATTGCTCCTGGACCGATTGAGCGTACAGGTGGAGCGGAACGCCTATTCCAATCCGAAGAAGCGGTGAAGCGCACCATCAATTCCGTCCCACTTGGACGTGTTGGCCAGCCTGAAGAAATTGCAGAATTAGCAGCTTTCATCATGTCCGACAAAGCATCCTACATGAACGGCGAAATCGTCACACTCGATGGTGGCCAATGGCTGAATCAATATCCTTTTTAAGATGAGTAATGAGTATCTTTTTCCCAACTATGCACATCCTATTCCCAAATTGTGCAAAGGGAGGCAATAACAAAAATGACGATATGGATAATTCCGTTAGCAATCGTCTTCACAATCATTGGCCTTATTGGATGGAATACAGTGAGGAAACGGGAGTCAGTCGCCGCACCATCTCTTAATGAACAAAATCATACGATACCGAAAGTCGTTGAAGAACATCAATTTTCATTGCACCCGATTTTCTGGGTAATCGTTGTGGCAGCTCTGTTCATGAAAATTGTAATTTTCTATTACTGGGCCTCTTCCATCTAGGGAGAGGTTTTCTTCTGCATAGCTTTTTCAAGTTTCGATGGGATGTTCATGAACTCTTATGGTATGATAGGATTGTAGAATTGTTATGACAGCTTTTGATCAGAAGGAGCGATTTTCAATGATTTCTGTAAATAGCAGGGATTTTCTTCAGGTGCCGATTGCTGATTATCTAATACCTGCTGAAAAAGTAGCATGTGTGCAAGTCGGTAATAACGCGGAACACGCCCTTCTCGTTCTGACGAAAACCGGCTATTCTGCAATACCTGTCATTGATGTTAAAAACCATCTGAAAGGATTGCTTGGAATAGGAATGATTACGGACTCTATCTTAGGGATGGAGCGGATTGAATATGAAAAGCTAGCTGATCTGAAAGTCGATCACATTATGCAAACTGACATACCTTCCATAAAAACAACTGATAAATTTCAAAGAGGATTAGATTTGCTCATTAACCATACCTTCCTATGTGTAACTGAAGAAGACGGCACATTTGCGGGTATACTGACGAGAAGAGTCATGTTGAAGGAATTTAAAAAATATCTTTACATGAAATAAAGTGAAACCTCACTGAATAGAAGGCTCCAATTGGGGCCTTTTACTATTTCTAGGACTTTTGGTTGAAAGGGGTATATGAATGAATAAACATAATAAAACAATACGTCCTCTCGTTCTTATATCTGTCATGCTAGCGATGTTTGTTGGAGCTGTTGAAGCGACGATCGTATCAACGGCAATGCCTGCGATTGCTGGAGAACTAGGCGGTTTTTCGAGGTATAGTTGGATCTTTTCCGCGTATTTGCTAATGAGTACAGTTACTGTGCTCATTTATGGAAAGTTGGCTGATTTGTTCGGCCGAAAGCCGGTATTTTTCGTTGGTCTATCTATTTTCCTCTTCGGTTCGATTCTTTGCGGATTTGCATCGTCGATGGAGCAACTCATTGTTTTTAGATTGATTCAGGGCTTAGGGGCTGGAGCTGTAATGCCGATAGCGACAACGATCGTCGGCGATATTTATTCCACAGAGGAACGTGCAAAGATTCAAGGATACTTATCGAGTGTTTGGGGGGTATCGGCGGTTTCGGGACCGGTTATCGGTGGACTGATCGTCCAGTATTGGGATTGGAAGTATGTGTTCTGGGTCAATGTCCCGTTAGGTTTGCTAGCGATGGCAGGAATCTTCTTCTTTCTACATGAACCGGTAACGGAAAGAAAAGTAGCTATTGATGTTAAAGGTGCCGTATTATTAACTACATCTTTATCCATTATTCTATTTTGGCTCGTTGAAGGAGGACAATCGTTCAGCAGAGCTTCATCGGCAAGTTTACTGCTACTCCTATTAGGTGTGGCGTTATTTACGTTATTTATACGAATGGAAAGGAAAGCGAAGGAGCCAATGATGCCTTTCTCCATTTGGAAAAACCCAGTCATTCTTTACGCTAATCTCGTATCATTGACGACGGGTGTCATACTTATTGGCGTGTCCTCGTATTTACCTACATATGTGACGGGGGTAATGGAACAGCCTGCTATGATTGCAGGGTTTACATTAACCGCGATGTCGATCGGGTGGCCAATCGCTTCTTCCGTCGCTGGACATTTATTAATTAGATTTGGAACTTTTGCAGTTTCGTTTGCAGGTGGCATTTCACTCGTAACGGGTTCGCTAATGTTTGTTTGGATGTCGGGAGGATCGGGTCCATTATGGGCTGCGTTCTCTAGCTTTTTCATCGGAGTCGGAATGGGCTTGACGAGCACGTCGTTTATCGTGACGATTCAAGGTGCTGTGAGCCGGGAGCAAAGGGGATCAGCAACCGCCGCAAACATGTTCATGCGGAACTTCGGAAATACGGTCGGAGCGGCCATTTTCGGCGCAGTATTAAATGGATCGTTAATGTCGAAATTTCGGGAAAGTAACCTCGATTTTGAAGTGAACGATATTAATCTTTTATTAACCGAAGATTCGAGGTTGACATTGCCAATTTCAAAGTTGCATATTTTGCAGACAGCACTGGATGGGTCATTGCAATGGGTATATATAGCAGTCCTTGTATTTGCAGTAATTAGCCTGTTGCTCATATTGCGTATACCAAGGGGAAAGGTGGTTCTACATGACAACAACGACTGAACTGGAAATTATTAAAGCGTTAGCGGAAGAGGGCAATATGCGTAAGGCGGCGGAACGGCTTTTCTTATCCCAGCCCGCTTTGTCCCAACGCCTACAGACGATTGAAAAGGAATGGGGAACGCTGCTATTCATTCGCTCCCAGAAAGGGCTAGAGCCAACTCCGGCCGGTGAGCTTGTTATTTCATTTGCTAAAGAGACAATCTTGAAAAAAGAGGAAACTGCCGAGATGATCGCTTCGTTGGCGGATAAAGTACATGGGACGCTTAAAATTGCTTGTGCATCCATCGTCGGTCAAACGTGGCTACCGCAAGTGTTAAAGGAATTTGTCAATACGTACCCCGATGCGAAGATTTCCTTAATGACGGGCTGGAGTTCTGAAATTGTTAAGGCGCTTTATGATGGAGAAGCGCATGTAGGAATTGTCCGGGGACAAGTCGATTGGAAAAGTAGGAAATCGTATTTGTTCAGGGACCGTCTCTACCTCGTCGATCGTGAAATTACATCTATCGAGGAATTAAAGCATACGGAGCGGCCGTTCATTCAATTTAAAAGTGATTCGAATTATTATATGGAAATTCAGCAGTGGTGGCAGCGTCATTTTTCACAGTACCCTAAAAGGCAAATTACAGTTGACCAGATTGAGACGTGTAAACAATTAGCATTGAATGGGATTGGTTATGCAATTTTACCGTCCATCACATTGGCGGGAGACGAGAAAGTGAATAAAATTCCTTTGTTAAATAGTGAGGAAGAATTTGAATTAACGCGGGACACATGGTTAATCGGATATGATTCCACTTTTGAACTGAAGCAAGTGAGTGCTTTTACTGAAGTTCTCGACAAACACGCTGAAAAATTAAGGGGGAAAATGAAGTGAATGGAACTTTCCTAATTTTGTTACGTACTAATTAGGAGAGGTATACAGAATATTGGCGGTGTCCAATAGGGGGGATCACAAATGTGGAAGAAACAGTGGCGATTAATAATCGCGCTATTTGCTTTTTGCTTGTTTTTGCCGGCCATCCATGCATCTGCCGCTCCTGACTTGAAAGTGAAGGTAACTGCAGGATTTGATGGGAAAGCAAAATTCGGAAAAGGAGCACCTATTACGGTTGAAATTGAAAATGACGGAACATCAGCATTTACTGGAGATATGATCATTGATACACAGCACTCATATGAATCAGGTGTCGGTGAAGTATTTGCGCTCGATATTCCGGCTGGCGAAACGAAAACCGTAACATTTATTAATCGGAAAATGTTCGATTACAATATGTATGGGATGAATTCGAAGTCTATCTTCTTTTATGAAGGCGGTTGGAAAAAGGGCAAAGAAATTAGTCATAAAGGAACACAACAAATTACAGTCGCGATGTTTCATGATGAGACAAAAATTATGACTGCTTTCACTGACAATATTGATCGTTTGTCTGCCTTGAAAGGGGTACGTCTGAACAACTATCCTAGTACACAAATGATCGATGCTTCAAAAATTGCAACATTGCCGGAAGAAGCTGCTGGTTGGGGACCGACCGATATGATTATTATTGATGAATATCCGATTGCAGACATGTCGGAGGCTCAGCAACAAGCTATTTTGAACTGGGTACGTTCAGGCGGCATAATTATTTTCGGCAGTTCGGATCATTTGGAGGCGGAATCCGGTATATTTGCGGAATATTTGCCACTGACGTTAAACGGAAAGACGTCTATTGGGCCGGAAGTATTCAATGAATGGACGTCCAGAGATGATTTCGATAAAGAAATTACGATTGCTACAGCGACATTAAACCCCGATTCGAAAGTTGTTTTTTCAAAGGGAGCGACCATTCTTGCTGCTTCGAAGCAACTTGGAAAAGGTATCGTTTTGCAAACAGCTTTCTCGGTAGGGGATGAACCGTTCTCTAAAATGCATGGTTCTTCGACAGTTTGGAAAAACATGCTCGATACTACAAGCCAATCCATGGCTACAAGAGGTATGATGCATTATTACAATGACCCGATGGAATCTTTACGGTGGACAATCGGGAACTCCAATGAACTTTTTCCTTCTTTTAAAGTATCTGCTCCGATTTTGTTCGGGGTAATTCTGTTTTATATTATTATTATCATTCCGGTCTTATATATTATCTTGAAACGGAAAGACAAGCGGGAACATGCATGGTGGATTATTCCAGCCATCTCTGTAGCAGTGTCTGTCTTCATCTTCGCATATGGTGCGCGCGACAGGATCGGGCAAGCTCAGCTCCAGCAAACATCCATATTTGAAGTTGAACAAGATGGGAGATTGACCGGCTATTTCGTCGAATCAATTTTGACAAACAAAGAAGGCGACTTTGTGTTTTCAGCACCTAAGGAAACAACAATGTCGACGTATACTCCTTACTCTTATGGCTTTTTCGGGGGCTACTCGATGGGAGCCAATTCCCATAAAAGAGCTGTTTTGGAGAGGAGTGCAACAAATTCGAACTTGCATTTAAGGGATATTGGTTATTGGGATGTCGCAACAGTTTATGGGCAAACGACGTTGGATTCAATTGGGAATTTCGATATTAACTTGAACGTGAAGGATAAGCAACTGACGGGTGAGATTACGAATAATTTCCCATTCCCTGTGAAAGACTTAGCAATTTGGTCAGGCACGAGTCGCATAAAAGTAGGAGATTTAGGTCCTGGAGAAACGTTGAAGGTGAATGAAACATTAAAGACGTCGACTTTGATTCGAAAACGGTCTTCCAATTCGATGTATATGGGACATATGCCGACAACGACAGATGATTTGGAGAAAATGAGAAAAGATAGCCTTATTTCATTTTCTGGCGAATTTATGAACAATGATGCGAAGCCGGCGCTTATCGGTTACACAGATACAAAACTCGTTCCGATTGAACTGGAAAAAACGAAGGCAGTTACGGATTCCTTAACATTGCTTTCACAGTCATTCACACCGACAGTCGAGTTTAGCGGAAGCTTCACTGTAGACCATGAGATGATGACGATGAGCCTCTACTCTGAAGTAAATAATTTTCAGGCACATCCATTAGGGTATGCGTTGAATACGTATTATTTTGACGAGGATACGTATATTCAGACGTGGCAAGTTCCGGAAGACCTCATGGAAAAAGTGTCTACGTGGAAATCGCTTGATATTTCGAAAATACAAACACAGTTGTATAGCGTGCAAATTTGGAATGACAAAACGAAAACTTACGATCCACTTGAATCCGAAAGGAAATTGACGTTGGATTCGATAGCTGACTATATTACTACAGATGGAAAAGTAATGTTGAAATTGGAGTTCAACAATAAACAGCATGGCAATGAAGCGCAAGCTCCTGAAATCAAGCTGCATGGTGAGGTGAAGAAATGATTGAGATTAAAGGATTAACGAAGAAATACGGACAATTCACCGCCCTTGATGATTTGAATTTAACGTTAGACGAGGGAACAGTCTTTGGCTTTGTTGGTGCGAATGGAGCAGGTAAGTCCACGACATTCTTAATCGTTTCAACTTTACTACAGCCGACTTCGGGTGATGTTTTCATTAATGGCGTAAGCGTACGGGAAAAACCTGCTGACATTCGGAAGCTAATTGGCTATATGCCGGACTTTTTCGGAGTGTATGATCAGTTAAAAGCCGATGAATATCTCGATTTTTACGGCGCGAGCTATGGAATCCCGGAAGAGGAGAGGAAGAAGCTTATTCCGCAGCTCCTTGAATTGGTAAACCTGTCGCATAAGAGGTCTTCTTACGTTGACCTGTTGTCACGAGGTATGAAGCAGAGATTATGTTTGGCTAGATGTCTCATTCATGACCCAAAAGTGCTCATTTTGGATGAACCCGCATCAGGGTTGGATCCGAGGGCGCGAGTTGAAATGCGCGATATTTTAAAGACGCTGAAAGGGATGGGGAAGACGATTTTAATATCTTCTCATATTTTACCTGAGTTAGCAGAGATGTGTGATGAAATCGGAGTCATTGACAATGGCAAATTGATCGCGCATGGGTCAGTCGCTGAAATTCAACAAAAGTTGCAAGGAGAAAAAATGATAACCGTTCGCTTAGCTGAGCAATCTGCGGAGGCAATCGCATTTTTTGAAGAACAGCCTTATGTCACCTCGATTGAAAAGCTGGAAGGCGAAGAAGGAATTTCTTTCGTATACAAAGGTGAGGAAGCAGATCAGATTGAAATGTTAAAACGTGCGGTACTTACCAATTTACCGATTGTTTCATTTATGGAGCATGTCACAAATTTGGAAGATGTCTTTATGGAAATAACGAAAGGAGCCGACTCATGATGAATTTTAATAATCCGGTTCTTTTTAAAGAATTGAAGTTGAGATTCCGTTCATTCAAAGGGTTTAATGGAATCCTCTTCTTCCTGTTGGCAATGTGCATTTTCGTTTTCGGATATATTTTTCTGAACGTTAATTTAACAGGAACTTCTTATTTCAGGCCAAGTCAAAGCTTTGTCTTGTTCTCTTTTCTTTCTTATATTCAACTCGGGCTCGTTTTGTTTACAGCTCCTGGGTTGACGGCGGGCTCGATTAGCTCGGAAAGGGAGAAGCAAACATTGCCAATTCTTTTGACGACATCACAAACTTCATTTCAGATAATATCCGGGAAGATGTTATCGTCAGTTGCTTTTCTATTACTTCTCATTATCGCAGGGCTGCCTGTTTACAGCTTAGTCTTTTTATTTGGTGGGATTTCACCGGGCGATTTTATCAAAATATTTCTATTCTTATTCGTCACATTGCTTGCGATCGGAAGCATTGGTGTCATGTTCTCGACTTTAATCCGAAGAACAATTGTTTCAATGATTGCAACATATGGGACGATGCTATTCTTATCTGTCGTGACTGGTTTTCTATTCCTTATCGTCATGCAAATGAAAGCATTTACTCATATGGGATCGCTCCCGACAACATCACCATCCTACCTCGGACAGTTTTTGGCGTCTATTAATCCTGCAGTGCTATTTGCAACGTTTTTATCACCAGGGTTGAACCAGTCAATTGCTGACATGACGAAAATCGACTTCCCGATTTGGGCTGGATATTTGATTTTTTATGGCATCATTACTGTATTGTCGCTTTTCATTGCAGTAAAAAAACTTCGAGTTAATATGAAACGATTAAAATGATAGGGTGAGACAGATGGAAGAGAAAACGGCATTGCATCGTTATGTCAGAAAGGCATTGAGATTACTCCGCTTCGAGCGAGCGGTTTATCGTTCGCAAACGGGGCTTTTCATGGCCGCTTTGTTGTCTACATTGTTTCTTGCTGCTTCCAGACTGTTCATTTTGCCTCAATATGAAAAAATAGCATTTTGGATTGCTGTACTGACTTTAATTGGAACAGTCGTCGTGCTGTTTGTGAAAAACGTCCGTCTTCACGAGGCTGTTTGGAAGTTGGATCATTATGTACCGGACAATTTGCTCGTGACCGCATTAGATGATCGTATTAAACGATCGAACTTTGCGGAAGCAATTGTACAACGGGCGGACAGTGCAGTTGGAAATGCATTTAACCAATTTAAGAAACGCGATAAAAAGTATGTGAATGGAAAGATGCTCGCCGGTTTTCTATTTCTACTTTCAATTTCTGTTCTCTTGCTCATGTTTCCTTCTGAAGCGCAGCAGGAAGCGACAGTTGTTGCGAAAGAAAAGGAAATTGTCGAGGAACTGAAAAAAGAAGTAGCGGATCTAGCTAAACAGGAGAAAAACCCCGAGCAGAAAAAAGAATTGGCAGAGCTTGTGGAGAAACTAAAAGAAACTAAAACGACTGAAGAAACATTAAGGGAAATCGTGAAGAAGCAAAAAGAGTTTAAATTACAGGAGCAGCGATTAGCCGAAAAGAAAAATGCTTCTGAAGACGGCTTGAGTGAATTCGAGGAATTAGAGCTCGAAGAACTTAAATCACTTGTTGACCAACTCGCACAGCAAGCGGGGAAAGCGCAAACTGCATTAAATAAAATAGGTAAAGCACCATCATTGCCAGCTTTGGCAAATGCCGGTATTCCACCTGCAACAAGCAACGGCCAGCCGGGTACAGGCGCAAAGCCTGGCACAGGACAGCCTCAAGCGAGCGGTAGTGGAGGCAGCCAAGGTCAAGCTGAAGGTCAAGGCGAAGGCCAAGGCGAAGGTCAAGGCGAAGGTCAAGGCGAAGGTCAAGGCGAAGGTCAAGGCGAAGGTCAAGGCGAAGGTCAAGGCGAAGGTCAAGGCGAAGGCCAAGGCGAAGGTCAAGGCGAAGGTCAAGGCCAGGGTCAAGGCCAAGGCCAAGGCCAAGGCCAAGGCCAAGGTCAGGGTCAAGGTCAAGGTCAGGGTCAAGGCCAAGGTCAAGGGTCCGGGCCTGGCGCGGGAACTGGTACAGGTGGGCGCGATCTACTTTCTATCCCATTCGATCGAATCGGTAGTTACAATGATCCATCTGTTGTAGCAGGCGAGCTTGGCGAAGGGGATTTTATCGAACAATATGAGCGTGATGGACTTGTTGAACGAGGAACATTACGACCATATCAAGAAGTGGTCGGAAGCTATAAAGACGCGTATTTAAAAGGGGCGGATAAAATGAATCTTCCTGCAGATTTACAGCGCGTTCTTTCCGATTACTTTTCATCAATTGAATGACTAAAGGATGGGAGTTGTACAAATGTCGTTTTCACCTGAACAATTTGAAGAAATGAGTAACACACTAAAAGAAGTGCGGGACGAAATCGGAAAGTTCATTGTAGGACAACAGGAAGCCGTAGAATTTTCGTTGTATTCTATTTTAGCGGATGGGCATGCGTTGCTCGAAGGGCTGCCGGGATTAGGTAAGACGATGTTAATCCGGACGATTTCCGAAGTACTGGACTTGTCTTTTTCACGTATTCAATTTACGCCGGATCTTATGCCTGCTGATATTACAGGAACGAGCATTTTGGAGCGGAATCAAGAGGGCGTTCAACGATTTGTCTTTAAAGAAGGTCCGATCTTTAGCCAAATGGTGTTGGCGGATGAAATTAACCGTGCGACACCGAAGACGCAAAGTGCCTTGCTGGAAGCAATGGGCGAAAAAACGGTCACTGTTCTTGGTGAAACAAGGAAGATGTCCAAACCGTTCTTTGTGCTTGCGACGCAAAACCCGATTGAAATGGAAGGGACGTATCCGTTGCCAGAAGCGCAAATGGACCGTTTTTTATGCAAAATATTGCTGCCGTATCCATTGAAGGAAGAATTAAAGGAAATTATGCTTAGGACGACAGGACCGAATACAGTATCTATTAGAAAAGTAATGGATACGGAAAAAATCGTATTGGCCCAAGAAATGGCAAAATCAGTTGTTATTGCGGATGAAATGTTGGATTATGCCGTCGATCTCGTGTCTGCGACACATCATCGAACAGATGCCGAAGACGAGTGGAACCAATATGTTCAATACGGAAGCGGTCCCCGCGGATTGCAATCGATTATCCGGCTTGCTAAAGCACGGGCATTAATGGCGGGGCGCTTCCATGTATCGATTGCGGATATTAAAACGGTAGCTAAACCAGCTTTACGGCACCGAATCCTCATCAATTACGAAGGGGAAGCGGAAGGGATTGATGTTGATAAGCTCATCGATCGACTATTGGAAAACATTCGCCAAGGAGCGCAAGTTTAATGAAGGATGACCTCTTTCCTGATCGTTTATCAAAACGATTAGGTTCGTTATCGATCAATTCAAGAGCACGAAGATTAGGACATCATAAAGGGACACATCGTTCTAGTAAAACCGGGACTTCATTAGACTTTTCGGATTTCAGGGAATACCATCCCGGCGATGATTTGCGTCATATCGACTGGAATGTGTTTGCCCGTACGGATAAGCCGTTCATTAAACAATTTTTAGATGAACAAGAGATGCGGGTACATATATTGCTCGATTCCACAAAGTCGATGGGGACAGACGGGAAGTGGGATTTCGCACGTCAATTGGCGATCGGGTTAGGACATATCGCGTTAAAAAGTGGAGATACCGTTTCGTTTTCTACGTGGTCTGCTAATCAGAGTTATTTTTTCCGAAAGAAAGGTGCATTGCATCGGGCGTCATTCTCAAAATACGTATCGCAATTGCAACAACCAGTTTCTGAAGGGGATTTTGCAGATCAAGTGTTGAAGCATGTCCCGAAGGCATTGACTGTCTTGTTTATAATTACCGATGGATTGGAACAGCTGGATAAATGGGAACGGTTGTTCAGAAGATTACCAGGGATTTGCAAAGATATTAGAATTCTAACTGTCCACTCCCCAGTGGAAGAGCTGCCTAATTACGAAGGGGATGTCCGCTTCGTTGATGTGGAAAGTGGATCGGTCGTTGAAGTGTCGATGAATCAAAGAATTGTTAAAGAGTATAAAGAAAAAAAGTTGAAGCACGAAGCTGAATTAACAGCTTTAGCGAGAAAATATGGCATCCAACTGCTACGTGCGGAAGTTGCAGAAGGTGCTATGGACAGTTTTACGAAAAAAATGAGACATGCAGGATGGTTGCGTTGAAAGGAGGCGGCTAAGTGGGTTTCGATCAACTCGGTAACTTATGGACGGCAATTTTCCCGTTTGCCGTCCTTCTTTATTATTTCTTCCGAAAGAAGTATGTAACAACGACGATTTCTTCCACTTTGTTTTGGGAGCAATCGATGCGGGAAACTAAGGTTTCCCCGTACTTGAAAAACTTACAACGAAATGCATTGTTATACTTACAACTGGCCGCTTTATTGCTTTTGTTATTCATTTTGCTACGTCCCTTCTTGCCGAAAGATACTGTTGCTGACAGCCATACTGTTTTTGTCGTAGATCTTTCCGCCAGTATGGGTGCTATCGATAGTGAAATGTCGTTACTGGAAAAGAGTAAAGCAAAGATGCGTGCAATTGCAGATGACCGTGTTGGTGAGTCAATCTCCATTATAACAACAGGGAAGGAACCTGCTCTGTTGTTGAGGGAAGAGGCCGACGAAAAGCTAGTCCTTGCCGCGATTGACAAACTTGAGTTGAATTATGAACATGAGTTTATTGGACGTTCACTCGATTTTGTTAGATCGATTGCCTCCGAAACAGGGGCGGATGTCCATATATTCACCGATTATCTTGACCGTTCATTATTTATGGAAAGTGTAAGTGGAATCAGTTGGACGGTTCATACGAATGAACGTCCATTAGACAATATCGCCATCGGAAAATTTGGTGCCATACATACCGCGGATGGTACAGAGGCAATCGTTAAGCTTTCAAATGAAACACTCTCCAAACAGGAGGGGAAAGTGATTGTCAACAATGGCTTAACGGGCGATAAACTAGCCGAACAAAATTTTTCCATTGATAAAGAGTCGGACGTTCTTCTTTCATTCAAAAGTTTGCCTAAGCTGCCGGCATTTCACGTCCATTTGGAAGTGGAAGATGACTACGCCATAGATAATGATGCATTTATCGTCATTGGCAATGAGTCATCAGAAGTACTTATCGATAATCAATTGCATGAATTGGTGAAGAAAGCATTTGAAGCGATTGGGCTAGATGTTAGTTCGGGCTCTATTAATGAAATGTCTGCTGCAAAGGATCATGCGTTAATTGTGACGAATGAAACTTCCTTTTTGGAGAAAGGGACTGAGCCGATATTATTAATTGGCAGAAATGATTCGATAACCGAGCCGGTTTCAGGCATAGTGGAATCCGTGAATGATGCACTATTTGCAATTGCTCCTATTGAAGATGTGTATGTGAGCGCTCTTTATCCACCATTCGAAGGGTTTTCGACTTTGGCTTCCATTGATGGCAAACCGTTCATTCAGCGATCACCTAGAGGCGATATACTCATTTTGACGGATGTCGGTTTGACCGATTGGCCGTTGCATCCATCATTTCCATTATTCTTTTGGAGTTCGATGGAATTGCTGCGATCCGGTAGTGATGTCGCTGGAACGTTCGCCCCGAATGAAAGAAAAGCTGTGTTAACTGGAAGTGGAGTGGAAGGAATCGAGATTTTCACGATCCAAGATAAGTATGTTGCAACCTATTCTGCTGGCGGAAACTTTGTTGCCCCAGCAAAACCGGGTATTTATAAACTAATGGATAGCGGGACAGAACGTTATTTATCCGTTCAACTGGAACCGGATGAGAAATCGACCGCCTACGGTGCCGGCTATAAAATTGGATCTGGACCAGCTAATGAAATTGGGAAAGAAGAAGGAAAACAAATGATTGGATGGCTTTTCCTTTTGCCAGTTCTCCTTCTTTTATTGATAGAGTGGGAGGTGCAAAGACGTCGTGGATATCCGAATTGAGGAGCCGTTATGGCTATTGCTGCTCGTGCCGATAATGATTTATATGGCATATACTTGGAAGTCTTCCGGCATGCGGTTCGCGCAGAAAGGAACAATACTTTACGCGCTAAGGAGCCTCGTTATCCTGTGTGTCGTTTTTGCACTTACCGTTCCGTATATGATGTTGCCCGATGATGAGGAACAAATTATTTTCGTCGTCGATCGATCCGTATCCGTTGAGGAGGCCGGCGAGGCGGCGGAAGTATGGATTGCAGAAAGTTTGAAGGCAAGAAATGCGAATCAATCTGTCGGCATACATTCATTTGCCGGAACGTTCCGGACAGATATCCGGTTGACGAATGCTGAATTACAAGTGCCGAAGCTTGCACCGATGGAATCGAATGGTGCGACAAATATTGCAAATGCAATTGATTTGTCCGCTGCGGTTGCAAAAGTGAATGCAGCGACGAGAATTGTTCTATTGTCCGATGGGCTTGAGACGGAAGGTTCTGTTGAGGAGCTTTTGCCGAAATATGAGAATAGCAACGTCCAAATTGATACGGTCGTCTTAAGACGAGCGAATAATGAAGATGCCTCCATCTCCTTATTCGAGACACCTCAAACTGCCTTTGAAGGGGAGCGTCAATTATTGCGCGTAGAAATTGAGTCATCGATCCGGACGGCAGGTCAGTTATTAATTTACTTGAATGATGAAGAAATTATTAGTGAACCGGTGACCCTCGATGAAGGAGCGAATCAATTCGCATTTCATCATGAAGCAAGGGGAACAGGGCTATTGAAATACGAAGCAAAGTTAATCGTGCCTAACGATGGGCTTCTTGAAAATAACCGAATGCTCTCTGTTACGATGCTAGAGCAATCTCCAAGAGTACTAGTCGTACAAACCGAGCGTAGCCCTTCCGTTATTCCGTCGTTGCTCGACCAAGATGCGATTGAAGTCGATGTAGTAGACGCCGATAAACTACCTGAATCATTATCCGGATATTTAGGGTACGGCGCTATCATTTTTGACAATGTACCGGGCCATCTTGTTGGAGAACATAAGATGACTGTTATCGAGCAAGCAGTCAAAAGTTTTGGGACAGGATTCATGATGGTCGGAGGAGATGAAAGTTATGGCTTGGGAGGTTATTTCAAGTCGCCGATCGAGCGTCTATTGCCAGTAGAAATGGAAGTGAAGGGGAAAGAGCAACTCCCATCTCTTGGACTCGTCATTTCATTGGACCGATCGGGCAGTATGTCTGGATCGAAAATCGTCATTGCAAGGGAAGCCGCGGCGAGAGCTGTAGAGTTGCTTCGTAATGATGATACATTCGGCTTCACGGCGTTTGATCATCAAATTTGGGAAGTCATCCCGGTTGGACCTTTACGAGATAAGCAAGATGCGATGGAGCAGATTTTATCTATTCCAGCAGGTGGTGGAACTGATATATTTCCTTCCGTCGTAAAAGCGTATGAAGATTTGGCCGATTTGAAGCTTCAACGGAAGCACATCATTCTGTTGACGGATGGACAATCACCGATGCCTCCGGATTACGAAGACGTTATAGCGGAAGGCAAAAATACGAATGTCACGTTATCGACCGTTGCAATCGGGACTGATGCGGACAGCACACTATTGGAGGAATTGGCGGAGCTCGGCGGTGGAAGATTTTACAATGCCATTGACGAGTCAACAATTCCTGCAATATTGACCCGGGAAACATCAATGCTAACAAGGACGTACATTGAAGATGATCCGTTCTACGTTTCATTGGGCAATGTGCCTGAGTGGACATCTATCTTCCAGCGAGGCGTCCCGCAGATGAACGCTTATATTGCGACGACTCCAAAAGCGACAGCGACAATTGTTGCGGAAAGTCCGAAAGAAGATCCGGTCATTGCAGAATGGATGTACGGACTCGGACGCACGGTAGCGTTTACATCGGACTCGACTGGGAAGTGGTCAGGTGATCTTGCGAGGTGGGAAGGCTATCCGGACTTCTGGAATACAGCGGTCTCTAGATTGCTTCCTTCTTACGAAGACGTTCCTTACTTAATTACCCACGACAGGGGTGGAACGTATACGATTACAGACAGTTCCCGGAAGTCAGCGTTTCTGGAAATTGCGATTGTAGATGAGCAAGGGAAGGACGTACCTTTCCAATCAGAACCATTGGCACCAGGGAAAGTGAGGGTTACGTTGGATGCAGCTCCAGGTCTTGTTTTCTTCGGTGTATCGGATGATAGGGGAGGACTGTTTGAAGCAGGTGTTTCCGTCCCTTATAGTGAAGAGTTTAAGCCGTCCGAACCTGACGTCACACTGCTTGAGAAAATAGCAGAAAGGACGGGCGGCGAGTATCTTGAAGATCCAGCACAAGCATTCCGAGCGCATCCGTTTAAAAGCGGCGACAGGAAATTGATTGCAGATTGGCTCATTCTGTCGGCGATGATATTGTTTTTCATCGATATAACATTGCGCCGTTTCGGCATGTTTTCAAGTTTGCTTAATCGAAAAGAAAAGAATGATGTGGATGAAATCCCGACCGTCAAAACAGAAGATCACGTCTCCGAATTATTAAAAGCGAAAAGGAAACGTTAGAAAAACCCTTATCTCCTCGTTTGGGAGATAAGGGTTTTCATTATGTCCTCGTTGTGGCGAGGAGGAGTGTTTGTTTTCTGGACCAGACGCCCGCAATACCGAAACAGATGAGAAGAATCGTCGTACCAAGTATATAAGGAAATGTAATATTAATATCGAATATAAATCCTGCGAGCGCAGGACCGACCATATTACCTAAGCTCATATAAGCATTCATCATCCCGGCAGCAAACCCTTGCTCCTCACCGGCAAGCTTAGACACGAGCGTATTCACTGCAGGGCGTAGAAGCGAAGTTGCCGTCGAGAAAATCGTTGAGACGAAAAGAATCGCCCAAAATATATCTACGAATAAGATAGCAAGCATTGACACGGCAGCAACGACCAAATTGAAGAGGATAATACGCATTTCCCCAAACTTTTTAAACAGTGGATTGATAACAAACGTTTGGACGACCACCCCAACAAATCCTCCGACTGTAATAAGTACCGCAATTTGCGACGGTGTATATCCATATTTATGGTCTACGTACAAGGATATCGTCGATTGAAAGTTTGCGAGTCCAAAGGAAAAAACGAACATGACAATTAACATGACAAAATACGGAGTTTTTGTCGACCGTTTCAACTGCATCAAAAGGTTTTCCTGCTTAGTCACGTTATTACTAGACGACGAAACTGCCGGAGCCGGGTTCGGTAAAATGAATATCGAGAGAATTGCCGCAAATACAGAAGCTCCAGCAGCAAAATAAAATGGAAAGATAAGGCTGATCTTAGAAAGGAATCCACCAATTCCAGGACCTATCATGAAGCCTAGCGACATAGAAGCCCCTAATAGCCCCATTCCTTTGCCTCTGCCTTCCAGGGTCGTAATGTCAGCAACAAACGCCATCATCGGTGGCACAATAAAAGCCGCTCCCATGCCAGTGAAAAACCGAGCTGCAAATAGCATCCAAAGTTCTGTCGACAAGCTGAATGCTAACTGTGAAGTTCCATAAATAAACAAACCAACAATAATGATTTTCTTTCTTCCATGCCGGTCTGATAAATTTCCTGCAAAAGGAGAAAAGATAAACTGCGCGAATGAAAAGATTGCAATGAGGAGTCCGAGAACTTGTCCAGCAACTCCGAACGTCCCTAAAAACTTCGGCATAATTGGAATGATTAGGCCAATGCCAGCCATTGCAATGAACATATTGAACATTAAGATAGACAAAGCTAATTTATTTGATTGTTTTTCCACCAAAGGACATCCGCCCCTCTAAACTAATTCGTGTTACTAAAATAGTCTACCATAGATGCGTAACAACACTTAACGGAAACGCCTCCATTCTCAATTCTAAACGAAAAAATCACCCTTAACCTTTTGAGCGGTTGAAGGGTGATTGCGAATCACTTCATATCCATTTTAAACTCAAGGAAAAGCTCATTATAAACGCCTAATAACTCTAGTCCTAAACTTTTATACACTTCTAAGTGGCTTCTCGTTTCTTCATCCGGATAAAAACGTTCATCTTCGACAACTTCCGGATCCATCAAGTCAAGCGCAGATAAGTTAGGTGTCGAATAGCCTACATAATCAGCATTTTGTGCTGCTACGTCAGGATCAAGCATGAAGTTAATAAAAGCGTGTGCTCCGTCAATGTTTTTTGCGGTTTTCGGAATAACGAGATTATCAAACCATAAGTTGGATCCTTCTTCAGGAACGACATAATCGATATCTTCATTTTCATACATCATATCAGCCGCCTGTCCTGACCATGTCAAC
This sequence comes from Sporosarcina sp. UB5, assembly GCF_050859005.1. Taxonomy (GTDB): domain Bacteria; phylum Bacillota; class Bacilli; order Bacillales_A; family Planococcaceae; genus Sporosarcina. The sequence goes on along the minus strand of NZ_CP125984.1, from coordinate 3,130,138 downwards.
GAGACGGCCGCTTCGTTATTTACCATGAGCTGCGTTACTTCATCTCCGATAACTGCTTTCACATTAGGGTTTAGCGCCTTCAGTTTATCCGTCGCTTCACGAAGTTCCGTGAGATCAGTCGAATTTAATGAGTATCCTAGCGAGTTCAATGCCATACCAACCGTTTCACGTGCGCTATCAACAAGGATGACACGTTGTTTTAAGGAAGGATCCCATAAATCATCCCAGCTTTCAAATGTTTGCCCTTCGAGTAATGTTGGATTGAACGCAATCCCGACTGTCCCCCAGAAATAAGGGACCGAATACTGATTGCCAGGATCGAAAGGGAGGTTCAAGAAATAAGGATCGATATGTTTCATATTTGGTACTTTGCTATAGTCGATTGGCAACAGAAGATTTTTTTCCGCCATCATTTCAACCATATATTCCGAAGGGGCGGTTATATCATAAGACGTGCCGCCTTGTTCGATTTTACCCATCATTCCTTCGTTCGAGTCGAACGTTTCATAAATAACTTTAATGCCTGTTTCTTTTTCAAACTGCTTAATTAGATCAGGATCGATATATTCGCCCCAGTTGTATACCGTTATCGTACCTTTACCGGATTTACTTCCTTCATTCAACTCGGCATTAATGAAAAGTAAGATTCCGGATACGAGCAAAATTACTATCGCTGATTGGACAATGGATTTCATTTCTTCACCCCCGCTAGTGGCGTCTTCGTTTTTCGGCTAATTGCATAGTAACCGAGCACTAACGCTACTGTCACGATAAAAATGAGTCCGGATAGGGCGTTAATCGTTAAACTGATGCCAGTCCTTGCCATCGAATAGATTTCAACTGATAAAGTCGAGAATCCATTCCCGGTGACGAAGAACGTGACGGCGAAGTCATCGAGTGAATACGTCAATGCGAGAAAGAATCCAGCAAAGATTCCCGGCTTAATAAAAGGCAGGATGACCCTCGTCATAACATCTTTCCTAGTCGCCCCGAGATCTAGAGCAGCGTCAATTAACGAAGTGTTCATCTCCGCGAGTTTCGGTAATACCATAATGACGACAATTGGTATACTGAACGCAATATGGGAAATTAACACGGACGCGAATCCTAGCTTCACACCGATCATTGTAAAAAGAATTAGGAATGACGCTCCGATAATAACATCTGGACTGACCATCAAAATATTATTTAAAGAAAGCACTGCATTTCTCATTTTTTTATTGCGCATGAAATAAATCGCCAATGCTCCCAAGACACCGATCGTCGTCGACAATAACGCGGAAAGTAGGGCGATGATAATTGTATTGATGACGATGATGATCAGCCGTTTATCCTCAAAAACAGCCGCATAATGCTCCCATGTGAAATCTTCGAAATTGGACATCCCGCCACCAGAATTAAATGAGTAAAAAATTAAATAGAAAATGGGGGCATATAAGATAACGAAGACGATTGCTAAATATATTTTCGGAAGCTTACCTAGCTTTTCCATTGTCCGACGCCCCCTTTTCTTTTCCATTCGTGACGAGCATGATGATGAACATGAAGACGATGAGGAAGACGGCGATTGTTGAGCCCATTCCCCAGTTTTGTGTCACTAAAAACTGTTGTTCAATTGCTGTTCCGAGTGTGATAACTTTATTTCCAGCGATGAGCCTCGTAATCATGAATAAAGACAATGCTGGGATGAAAACGACTTGGATACCTGATTTCACTCCATTTATCGTCAATGGCCAAATAACTCTTCTGAAAGTCGTCCAAGAACTTGCCCCGAGATCACGCGACGCATCTATTAACGCAGGGTTCAATTTGTCTAGTGCGTTAAATATCGGTAAAATCATGAACGGAATAAAAATATATACAGAAACGAATACGAAACTGAAGTCTGTAAATAGGATCTGTTGTTTACCGATGCCAATAGTATCTAAAAACGCATTGAGTGGACCATATAGCCCCATTAATCCGATGAAGGCGTACGTCTTTAACAATAAGTTGATCCACGAAGGGATGATGATGAGCAAAAGCCACAGTTGCTTATGTCTTGTTTTCGTTATTAAATACGCCGTCGGATAGGCGATTAGCAAAGAAAAGAATGTAATTAGGAATGCATACCAAAAAGAGCTAATCGTCAATTTTAAATAGACGGACGAAAAAAAGTTATGGTAATTCGCCAGCGTGAAGTTTCCTGTTAAATCGAAAAAAGAGTAATAGACGACTAATGCGATCGGTGCTAGGACGAACAACAGGATCCACACTGCATAGGGGATCGAGTAGATTGAACGCAGACGTGCCTTATTCATTGGCGTTCGCTCCATAAGATTCTAGTCTTGCATCGAAATCTTCCTCCGATTCGTTTAACCGCATGACGTGAATGTTTTCTGGATTAAAATCAAGACCAATTTTCTCCCCAACTTCTGCTTTCTTCGTAGAATGAACGAGCCATTCATTCCCATCTTGATCATATGTTGAAAGTTCGTAATGAACACCGCGGAATAATTGTGTATCGACTGTCACATTCAATTTCCCGTTATCAACCGTCGTAATTTCTAAATCTTCGGGACGAAGGACAATATCGACTTTCTCATTCGGATGTAGGCCAGCGTCAACACAGTCGAACTGTTTTCCGGTAAATTCGACAACATAATCTTCAATCATCCGACCGGATACAATATTCGATTCACCGATGAAGTCCGCAACAAAACGATTAATCGGCTCATCATAAATATCGAGAGGAGTCCCAGATTGCTGGATTGCGCCACCATTCAAAACAAAAATCTCATCGGACATTGCGAGCGCTTCCTCTTGGTCGTGGGTGACAAAAACAAACGTCTTGCCAAGACGTTGCTGCAACTCCCGAAGTTCATATTGCATTTCGGAACGAAGCTTCAAGTCGAGAGCGGATAACGGCTCGTCGAGCAAAATTACTTCTGGATCATTGACGATAGCACGTGCAATCGCAACCCGTTGCCGTTGACCGCCAGACATTTCTGTAATTTCTCGGTTTTCATAGCCCGACAAGTTAACGAACTTTAACGCTTCTTTCACACGTGTGTCGATTTCATCCTTTTTCACTTTTTTAATCCGTAAACCGAATGCAATATTTTCATATACATTTAGATGGGGAAAAAGCGCATAATCTTGGAACACCGTATTCACTTGACGTTCATTTGCTGGGACGGTGTTAACCTTTTTGCCATTGAAGTAAATCGATCCTTCTGTCGGTTCGATAAACCCTGCTATCAATCGTAGGATTGTTGTCTTTCCGCAACCGGAAGGACCTAATAATGTGTAAAACTTTCCGCGTTCCATTTCAAATGAAACATTATCTAATACAGTCGTTCCATCGCCGTATGTTTTCATGACATTTTCAAAACGGATAATCGGTTGCTTTGTCATTTAGTAATTCCCCCTTCATAAATAAGATTCTGTCGCTACTAGGAGCAGTTCAGTCGGACCGTCAGAAGCGTTCGATATCCGGTGGTGGTCAGATGCTTCATAATAGACCGAATCGCCCTTAACGGCCGTGAAAGTTCGGTTTCCGAGCTCGATTTCTACCTTCCCTGATAGAACATAAATAAATGTTTCGGCAAGTGAAGGTTCGAATTGCTTGAATTCCCCATTTTCCAAAAATGTAATATGGATTGGTTCCATTTCATTCTCATTCGAGCGGGGAACGAGCCAACGAATGCTATACTTTAGCTCATCATTGACATAAGTTGTTTGATCGGCAGGCGAATAGACGACTTTCATGTTTTTCTTCGGTTCATCAAAAAATTCCTTTGGCGTTGTACCTAACACTTCCAAAAGGGAAAAGAGCGTTTCAATGGATGGGGAAGTAAGTTCCCGCTCCAATTGCGAAATGTAACCTTTCGTTAAATCCGTTCTCTCTCCCAATTCTTCTTGGGTCAATCCTTTTTTCAATCGGAGACTTTTAATTTTACTCCCGATATGCATGGTCGACAATTCCTTCCTTAAATCATGGAGTTTAGTATTACTGTACTTTCTGTTTACTATAAGCCTACTTCATTATACAAAATTTTATTCGGAAATCAAGAGTTTTTTTAATAAATCCCCTTCTTTTTTACATGTCATCTGACTGATGGGAAGAATCCCGATTCGAATTGGTTTATACAAATTCGGGTAATACCGCATAGAATAAGAGGTGGGATTTTTTAAATGCGGAGGAGATGCACGATGAAATTGCGCGATCAGATGCCCGAGTTGACTGGAGCAACGGCTTGGTTAAATGGGCAGTATAAAAAAGCGGACCTTATCGGAAAAAAGCCAACACTTATCCACTTTTGGTCCGTCAGTTGTAGCCAATGTAAGGATTCGATGCCCGATATGAATACGTTCCTTCATCGCTATAAAGGGAAGTTTAATGTCATTGCGGTGCATATGCCGATTTCGAATGATGATTTGGATTTGTGGGAAGTTAAAAATGCCGCAGCTCGATATGGCATTACTCAGCCAATATGCGTCGATAGCGAGTTGAAGGTGAGCGATTCGTTTGGTACACAATACGTTCCTGCCTATTATGTATTTGATAAAGACGGGAAACTGCGCCATTACCAATCAGGTGGGGGCGGTATGAGGTTGCTTTTTCAACGTTTGAAACGGCTATTAACTGAAATGAATTATAGACGTTAAGTATTTATGACGACGTGTCTCTAGTCGTCTTTTCTTTTTCCTGCGAAAATAATATGATACACTAACTTCATCCATAATTCGGATTGGAGCGGGATTAAATGAAAAAGGAATTTGTCGTCATTGGACTTGGACGATTCGGGGGAAGTATTGTCAATGAATTAGTGGAATTGAGAGCGGAAGTTATGGCAATCGATATTTCACCAGATCGGGTCGACGAATTTGCACAGATTGCGACAACTGCAGTGGCTGCAGACACGACCGATGAATCTGCACTCCGCTCACTTGGAATTAGTAATTTTGAGCACGTCGTCGTTGCGATTGGGGAAAATATTCAGGCGAGTATTTTGACAACACTTATTCTGAAAGAAATCGGTGTTAAAAAAATTACGGTGAAGGCGCAGAACGACTACCATGCAAAAGTTCTACAAAAAATCGGGGCCGATCAAGTCGTCCATCCTGAACGGGATATGGGGAAGCGGATTGCGAATAATTTGGTTTCCAATAATATATTGGATTATCTCGAGTTGTCCGAAGAATATTCGATTGCGGAAATTCGTGCGAATGAGATGCTTGCCGGTTTTACGCTAATTGATCTCGATATCCGGGCGAAATATGGTGTGAATATTGTAGCGATTAAACGCGGAGCCCAAATTTTAGTTTCACCGCAAGCGATTGAAGAAATTCAGTTAGATGATATTTTGATTGTTATCGGATCCGACCTGGATATTCATAGATTTGAGAAGAAGGCCCTTCATTGACGAAATGAATGGTCTTTTTTACGAAAAAAATGCCCTCATGTCTACTAGTGACTGAGGGCATTTTTATAATTATACTTCCATAACGACAGGAAGTACCATTGGTCTGCGTTTTGTTTGGTCGTATAAATATGGTGAAAGAATCTCGATAATGTCGCTTTTCAATGCGCCTGCTTCGGCGGATGAATTCGCAAGTTTTTTGTTCAGCTCTTTTGATAATAGTTGTTGTGCTTCACTAATCATCATGCCGGATTCCCTCATATAGACAAATCCGCGTGAGATGATGTCAGGTCCGGAAACGACTTTGTTGCGTTTTTTATCAATTGTAGCAACGACAATAACTAAGCCGTCTTCCGACAAGATTTTACGATCGCGTAATACGACACTTCCAATATCACCGATACCACTTCCGTCGATGTATACATCACCGGAAGGGATTTTACCTGCGATTCTTGCCGTATTATCCGTTAAAGCGAGCACATCGCCATTGCTCATAATAAAGACGTTATCCGGTTCAACATCACAACCGATGGCAAGTTCTTTATGCATTGTCAACATACGATATTCACCATGTATCGGCATAAAATATTTCGGTTTAATTAATCTAAGCATTAACTTCTGTTCTTCCTGTGAACCATGACCTGACGTATGGATGTTATTAAGTGCGCCGTGAATAACTTCGGCACCAGCCCGGAAGAGGGCATTAATCGTTTTATTGACGCTTAGCGTATTTCCGGGAATTGGCGAAGATGAAAAGATGACTGTGTCACCCGGTTGGATTTGCACTTGACGGTGTGTTCCATTTGCAATCCGGGATAATGCTGCCATCGGTTCACCTTGGCTACCCGTACAGAGAATCATTACTTCATTCGCGGGTAAGCGGTTAAGCGACTGGGTGTCAACGAATAATTCTTTTGGTGCGTTAATATACCCAAGTTCCCGTCCGATTGTAATTGCATTGTCCATACTTCTTCCGAAGACAGCAATTTTACGGCCGTATCGTTCGGCTGCTTCGATTACTTGTTGAAGTCGGTGGATATTTGAGGCGAATGTTGCAAAGATAATTCTTCCATCGACTTTACGGAAGATTTCATTCAAGCTGTCGCCGACTTTTCGTTCCGACATTGTAAAATTCGGGACTTCTGCATTCGTACTATCGGATAAAAGACAAAGGACACCATCGCTACCGAATTTCGCCATTTTTGCTAGATTAGCGGGTTCGCCGACTGGCGTGAAATCAAATTTGAAGTCACCAGTATGGACGATGTTACCAGACGGCGTTTTGACAACTACACCAAAAGCGTCGGGGATACTATGGGTTGTCCTAAAGAAGGATACGGATGTTTTCCTAAATTTGAATATATCTTCTTCTTTAAACTCAATCAATTTTGTCGTTCTAAGTAGGCCGTGTTCATCGAGCTTGTTGCGTAGCAATCCAAGCGCCAATTTACTGCCGTAGACGGGTACATTGACTTTGCGTAGCAAATAAGGAATTCCCCCGATATGGTCCTCATGGCCGTGTGTGATGAATAGGCCTTTGATTTTATCAGCATTCCGCTCCAAATAGGTGTAGTCAGGAATTACATAATCAATTCCTAACAAATCGTCCTCAGGGAATTTAATGCCCGCGTCGATAAGGATGAGTTCATCCTGGAATTGCACACAATATGTGTTTTTACCGATTTCTCCAAGTCCGCCAAGGGCGAAAACGGCTGTTTCATTATTTTTTATGAGTTTCATATTGCTTAGACCTGCTCAAGCTCAAAATGAGGAGATGATTGCTCATATTTGAGGTGTTCGCCTTCGAGTAGCTGGATCAGTTCGATGTTGTAATCCCGGTTCTTTAACTTTTCGCGGACGGTTCTTTCAGAATCGGCTTCGATGTACAGATGTTTTGTATTTTCTCTAATAGGTACTTGTGTAGCGTTTTCTTGGTAATATACTTTGTAAATCATGGTAAACTCTCCTTTTTACGTTCGTTTGAATCATTCTCTTCATCTTAGCATGTCAGTTCGCTAAAATAAACTATGATGATTTTCTTCATCTAAGAAGATTGTTTAAATCTAATAATAAAGAAAAGCCCGCCAATTATAATGGTGGGCTTTATGTCTATGCGATCGTCTTTTTTCCGAGTATGCCATTGAGCCGTTTTAACAGTTTACGTTTTAGGCGCTTGTACATGGGCATATCACTCCTTAAAGACATTTTACAGGAGTTCGAAATTTCTGTCAAGTTCAAATTCCTTGCTTTAATACCTATCGAATGGAATAGCATCCGGGATAACTTTGAAAGGAGCTGCAGGGTCGATATGATCGTAAAACATTACGCCGTTCAAATGATCTAGCTCATGTTGGAAAGCGATGGCGGGAAGTCCTTTAAGTCTCAATTTAAATTCTTTACCTTCCGGATTGAACGCTTTCACTGTAATTCTTGCATAGCGCGGAACGAAGCCGTCGACATCCCGATCTACAGAAAGACAACCTTCACCTGATGTTAAGTAAGTCTTTTCGACAGAGTGGCTGACAATTTTAGGGTTGACAGCTACCATGCTGAGCGGCTCTTTTCCGTCCTCTTCGATATGGAGAGCAAAGATTCTCTTTGATGCGTTCACTTGGGGAGCTGCTAGCCCGATCCCTGGGCGCAAGCCGTACCGTTCACACACTTCATCATCTTGGCTATTTATAACATATTCGAGTAAATCGTTACATAGTTTCTTTTCATCCGCCGACAAGGGGAATGACACCGCGTCAGCAACTTTGCGTAATACCGGATGCCCTTCGCGAACAATGTTTTCCATTAAGATCATTACGTATTCTTCCTTTCGATAACCGTGCTGTACCTCTATTATAAGCTAACGGGGAAAAGCGGGTAAAGGTTTTTCTGCATGGTTGAAATGCATTAAGGATACAGTTATAGTGAAACTCAGATTGGAGGAAGGAATATGAAGAAAAAAATTGCGAGTTTAGTTGCAATTAGTATGTTGGTGTTATCTGGATGTAATATCGGACAGTCGACAGAAAAACAGCTATCCGAAACATTAACGAAAATGAATGAGTCAGAAACGGAATACCGTGATACACAAAGTAAATTGACAGAGTTAGAAAAAACAGAACAGAAAACATTTGCCGAAACGATGGAATTAACAAAAGAGGACGTCGATAAATTACGTACTAAAGTCGGTGAGTTGGAAGGACTGTTAGATGATAGACTTGCTAATTTAGAAAAAGAAGAAGCCGCAATGAAGGAAGCAGCGACATTTGTACAGGAACTTGATTCGATAGCAGAGAAAGCATCTGATTCAGAGAGCGAAATCTTGAAATTGAAAGAAGCGGCGATGAAGCGCTATACTCTTCACTCCTCTTTTATCGAAGAGTATCGAAAGCTTGCTGCTATTCAAAAAGAATTTTATAGAATGCTCTCTTTGGAAGATGTTGAGCTAGAGGACTTGAAAGAGAAAATCGAGGAAGTGAACGGGCAAAATGCAATAGTTAAAACTGCTATTGCCGAATTTAATGATGCGACGAAAATCGTGAACTCTCTAAAAGAAGATCTATTTTCAAGTTTAGAACAAGGAGAATAAAGGGATTTGTAAAGTGGAGATAAGCAATTCTCCACTTTTTCTGTTTCTGTTTCTATTATAATACAGATTACTTATTGTAGTAGTACAGAATGTTGGATAAATGCAATTCTGAATAGACAAGCATTCTCTAATGCCTTTAGGTAACAGTGATTGACCTAACTGTCCTCTTTCAGTATACTGAGTAGTGAAGATAGTTGTATCATTATTGTTATTAGTTAAAAATAATACAGATATAAAGGAGAGTTGCCGACATGGTTGCAAAACAAAAGAAGCAGTTCGATCCGGTGAAAACGCTTCATTCTATCGAGGAACAGTTTGAAATGTTTCAGATTTTGAATGAAGAAGGCGAAATTGTGAACAAAGATGCGGATCCGAACTTATCTGATGAACAGTTGACGGAATTGATGACTCGAATGGTGTATACGAGAATTTTGGATCAGCGCTCTATTTCTTTGAACCGTCAAGGAAGACTTGGATTCTATGCGCCAACTGCAGGCCAAGAAGCGTCCCAGCTTGCATCTCATTTTGCACTTGAGAAAGATGATTTCATTTTGCCGGGATATCGTGACGTCCCACAACTCTTGTTCCACGGTTTACCGTTACACATGGCTTTCTTATGGTCTCGTGGACATTATCATGGAAGCGTTATTCCAGAAGGATTGAACATTTTCATTCCGCAAATCATTATCGGTGCTCAGTATATTCAAGCTGCAGGTGTTGCACTCGGATTCCAGAAACGCGGAATTAAAGCGGTGGCGATGACGTACACGGGTGATGGTGGAACTTCTCAAGGAGATTTCTACGAAGGAATTAACTTTGCAGGAGCATATCGTTCACCAGCGATTTTTGTTATTCAAAACAACCAATATGCAATCTCTACTCCTCGTGAGCTACAAACGGCTGCGAAAACACTTGCGCAAAAAGGTGTAGCGGCTGGAATTCCTAGCATTCTTGTTGATGGAATGGACGCTCTAGCGGTGTATGTTGCTACACGTGACGCAAGGGAACGTGCGATTAACGGTGAAGGTCCGACATTGATTGAGACGATGTGCTACCGTTACGGTCCACATACGATGGCTGGGGATGATCCTACTCGTTACCGTACGTCTGATACAGATAGCGAATGGGAGAAGCGAGATCCTTTAATCCGTTTCCGTAAATACCTCGAAGGTAAAGGTATTTGGAATGAGGAGAAGGAAAACGAAGTGATTGAACGAGCGAAAGAGGAAATTAAAGAAGCGATTAAGAAAGCTGATGCTGCACCGAAACAAAAAGCGACTGATTTCATGAAAATTATGTACAAAGGCGACATGCCATACAACTTACAAGAGCAATTTGATATCTATACTGAAAAGGAGTCGAAGTAACCGATGGCACAAATGACGATGATTCAAGCGATTACCGATGCAATGCGCACGGAGCTTAAAAATGATGAAAACGTCCTCGTCTTCGGTGAAGACGTTGGGGTAAACGGCGGTGTTTTCCGCGCGACTGAAGGGCTTCAAAAGGAATTCGGAGAAGAACGCGTATTTGATACACCGCTCGCGGAATCAGGAATTGGTGGACTGGCAATCGGGTTATCGCTAACAGGATTCCGCCCAATTATGGAAATTCAGTTTTTCGGATTCCTCTATGAAGTGATGGACTCTGTTAGCGGACAGTTAGCTCGTCAATCTTTCCGTACAGGTGGAAAGTTTAATGCGCCTGTCACAATCCGTTCTCCATTTGGTGGCGGTGTTGCGACGCCGGAAATGCATGCAGACAGCTTTGAAGGACTCGTAGCAGCTCAACCGGGATTAACTGTAGTTATCCCTTCTACACCGTACGATGCAAAAGGTCTCTTAATCTCCGCGATCCGCGATGAAAACCCGGTAGTGTTTTTGGAGCATATGAAACTTTACCGTTCATTCAGGCAGGAAGTTCCTGAAGAGGAGTATACAATTCCACTAGGGAAAGCGGATGTGAAGCGGGAAGGTAACGATCTTTCAATTATTACGTACGGAGCGATGGTACATGAAAGCCTGAAAGCTGCAGAAGTGCTTGAAAAGGAAGGTTATTCTGTAGAAGTAGTTGACTTGCGTACAGTTCAGCCGCTTGATATTGAAACGATTATCGGTTCTGTAGAGAAGACGAATCGTGCAATTGTTGTTCAAGAAGCACAAAAGCAAGCGGGAATTGCTGCAAACGTTGTATCGGAAATTACTGAACGTGCAATTCTAAGCTTGGAAGCACCAGTATTGCGTGTGACAGCACCGGATACGATTTATCCCTTCGCTCAAGGCGAAAATACATGGCTTCCTGATGCAAACGACATTATTGAAACGGCTAAGAAAGTACTTACATTTTGAGTTCGAATAGATCGATGAAAAATAGAAAGGGTGAATCTTGTGGCATTTGAATTTCGTTTACCGGATATCGGCGAAGGTATTCATGAAGGTGAAGTCGTAAAATGGTTTGTTGCAAAAGGCGATAAAATCAATGAAGATGACACGCTTCTTGAAATCCAAAATGATAAAGCGGTCGTAGAAATCCCATCACCTGTAACAGGTACAGTAGAAGAAATTCTCGTTGGAGAAGGAAAAGTTGCCATCGTCGGAGACGTTTTAATCCGTTTTGACGCTCCTGGCTATGAAAGTCAAAGTGTGGCGGATGAGGGCAAAGAAGAGACGGAGGCCCAAGTCCAGGCGACTGCTGAAGCAGGACAGAAAACTGAAAAAGAAGAAGTGAAGAAGGACGGTCAAGTACAAGCTGCATCTTCCCCACAAGCGCAAGCCGGCGATGTTACATCGAAACGGGTCATTGCAATGCCATCCGTTCGTAAATTCGCACGTGAGCAAGAAGTTGACATCCGTCAAGTGCAAGGTTCAGGTAAAAATGGCCGTATCTTGAAAGAAGATATTGAAGCATTCTTAAGTGGCGGTCAACAGCAACAAGCACAAGTAGTGGAAGAGACTCAAATGGTTGAAGTTGAAACGTCAAGTGAGGAAATAAAGCCTGCAGCTCCAGTCGTTTTGGAAGGTGACTTCCCTGAAACTCGTGAAAAAATGTCTGGAATTAGGAAGGCGATTGCTAAGGCAATGGTCAATTCCAAATATACAGCACCACATGTGACACTTTTAGATGAAGTCGACGTGACAGAACTCGTTGCACACCGTAATAAATTTAAGGGAATTGCGGCTGAAAAAGATATAAAACTTACGTACCTTCCTTATGTTGTGAAGGCGCTCGTGTCAACGCTGCGTGAATTCCCGCAATTGAACACATCTCTTGATGATGAAAAAGAGGAAATCATTCAAAAGCACTATTACAATATAGGTATCGCTGCAGATACAGATCGTGGATTGTTCGTGCCTGTTATTAAGCACGCAGATCGGAAATCGGTATTTGCGATTTCTGAAGAGATTAGTAAGCTTGCTGAAAAAGCAAGAGATGGAAAATTGAGCCCTGCTGAAATGAGAGGAGCTTCTTGCTCGATTACGAATATCGGCTCTGCAGGCGGGCAATGGTTTACGCCAATTATTAACCACCCAGAAGTTGCAATTCTTGGAATTGGTCGTATTTCAGAAAAGCCAATTGTCAAAAAAGGTGAAATAGTTGTTGCTCCTATGTTAGCATTATCATTGGTATTCGATCATCGAGTAATAGATGGTGTTACAGGACAACAAGCTCTGAATCACATTAAAAAATTGCTCGGTAATCCAGAATTATTATTAATGGAGGCGTAAGCAAATGGTAGTAGGAGACTTTCCAATCGAAGTGGATACACTAGTTGTAGGATCTGGTCCCGGAGGATATGTTGCAGCAATCCGTGCGGCTCAGTTGGGACAAAAAGTTACGATTGTTGAGAAAGACAAGCTAGGCGGAGTGTGTTTGAACGTAGGTTGCATTCCTTCGAAAGCCCTTATTTCAGTTGGGCATCGTTACGCATCCGCAAAAGAATCCGAAGACATGGGCATTGTAGCGACTGATGTTAAACTTGACTTCACTAAGGCGCAAGCATTTAAAGATGGTGTTGTAAAGAAATTAACAGGTGGCGTAGAAGGTCTTCTAAAAGGGAACAAAGTAGATATTGTTAAGGGTGAAGCGTACTTTGTTGACGCAAACACTGCAAGAGTGATGGATGAAACATCTTCACAGACGTACAAGTTTAAAAATGCAATTATTGCGACGGGTTCACGTCCTGTTGAAATCCCTTCATTCAAATATTCAAAGCGTGTAATCAATTCTACGGGTGCACTTAATTTGAAAGAAGTTCCTGGACACCTAGTTGTCATCGGTGGCGGTTATATCGGTACTGAACTCGGCTCCTCTTATGCGAACCTAGGTTCTAAAGTGACAATTATCGAAGGGGCGGATGACATTCTTGCCGGCTTCGAAAAACAAATGACTCAAATCGTTAAAAAAGGATTGAAGAAAAAAGGTGTCGAAGTCGTCGTAAAAGCATCTGCTAAAGGTGTCGAAGAATCCGACACGGGCGTTGTCGTTACGTACGAAGCGAAAGGTGAAGAGAAAAAAGTCGAGGCGGATTACGTTCTTGTCACTGTTGGACGCCGTCCGAACACGGATGATATCGGTCTTGAAGAAATGGGCATTAAATTCCTAGATCGCGGTCTAATCGATGTGGACAAACAGTGCCGCACGAGCATTCCGAACATCTATGCGATCGGTGATATCGTCTCTGGACCTCAGCTTGCACACAAAGCATCTTATGAAGCGAAAGTTGCTGCAGAAGCGATTTCAGGCGAGAAATCAGAAGTGGACTATATGGCTATCCCTGCTGTTTGCTTCACAGATCCTGAGCTTGCAACAGTTGGATTAAACGAGCAACAAGCGAAAGACGAAGGTTATGATGTAGTAGCGGGCAGATTCCCGTTTGCTGCAAATGGCCGCGCCCTTGCGCTTAACAAAACTGATGGATTCGTTAAACTTGTATCACGTAAAGAAGACGGACTTCTGTTAGGAGCTCAAATCGTCGGTGAAAATGCATCCGACATGATTGCCGAACTTGGTCTAGCTATTGAGGCGGGTATGACGTTAGAAGATATTGCGATGACGATTCATGCACACCCTACACTTGGTGAGATTTCCATGGAAGCTGCGGAAGTAGCTCTTGGTAGACCAATTCATATGATTACTAAATAAGATTAGTAGATAAGTAATGCTATAGTAGATTACTAACGCGTCCAAGGCATGAATTGCCTTTGGGCGCGTTTTATTCGTTTGTAGGGAAGTTTTGAATCGTGGTAGGATTGAATTATTCAATAAAAGGAGATGTTTCCATGAAAAAGAGAATGCTATACATATCATTACTAGGGATGCTACTTTTGGCTTCTTGCAATGAAAAAATAAAATCTGAAACAACTCTTTCCAAAGTGAGCCCACCAGAGGTAGAAAAAGAGATAGAAGAGGTTTCGGACGAAGAGGTTGAATATAATTCTGACGCTGATTTAGAAGTAGTTGAGGAGACTATCGTTCAAGAACCACAATACGAATTGAACACAAAAACGTACTCCATCCAACCGATTGGAGATGCAAATCCGAAAGTCGTACTACTGACAATTGACGATGCACCTGATAAGCGTGCGCTAGACATGGCGAAGACGCTAAAAGGTTTAAACGCCCAAGCTATCTTTTTCGTTAATGGTCACTTTATCGCTACGGATGAACAAAGAGCGATCTTAAAAGAAATTCATAATATGGGCTTCGCTATTGGGAACCATACGAATACGCATGTAAACTTAAAGACGCTGTCAGAAGAAGAGCAACGCGAGGAAATTATTTCGGTCAATGATATTGTTGAAGAAGTTACTGGCGAGCGACCTCTTTTTTTCCGAGCGCCGTTCGGTGTGAATACGGATTTCAGTAGAGCGCTTGCAATTGAAGAAGGGATGCTGTTGATGAACTGGTCATACGGCTATGATTTTGAAAGGGAGTTTATGACGAAAGATAAAATTGCAGACATTATGGTGAATACAGAACTTCTCCGGAATGGGTCGAATTTACTTATGCATGACAGGGATTGGACAGCTGACGCTTTAGGAGATATTGTGAATGGATTAAGGGATAAAGGGTATGAAATTGTCGATCCGAATTTAATTAAAGGATTGGCTAAAGAATAATACGGTAAATTAGGGGGAACTGTAGTGGAATGGAAAACGAGGGTCACGGAATTGTTGGGAATTGACTATCCAATCATCCAAGGGGGCTTGGCGTATCTTGCTTATGCGGACTTAGCTGCAGCGGTTTCGGAGGCGGGTGGGCTAGGACAAATTACAGCGATGAGTTTGGAGTCGCCGGAAGCATTGCGCTCAGAAATTAGAAAGGTCAAAGAATTGACGTCGAAGCCTTTTGGAGTGAATTTTGCAATTGGTCAACACGGACGTCCGTATGAGCATATGCTCGATGTTGCTTTGGAAGAAAAGGTTTCGGTGCTTTCGGTAACAGGAGGAAATCCAGCACCTTTCTTTGAGTATATAAAAGATGCAGATGTGAAGAAACTCGTATTGGTTGCTGCAAAAAGACAGGCAATTAAAGCAGAGTCTCTTGGTGCAGATGCTGTAATGGTCGTCGGACAGGAAGGGGGCGGTCATTTGGGACGTGATGATATTGGTACAATCGTGTTAGTTCCCCAAGTGGTCGATGCTGTGAAAATTCCTGTCATCGCTTCCGGCGGCATTGGTGATGGTAGGGGTTGGATGGCGGCGCATGCGTTAGGTGCGGAAGGGATAGAGATGGGCACTCGCTTCATTGCTACGAAAGAATGTGTACATGCTTCGATTGAATACAAAGAAGCGCTCCTTCAAACAGAAGAAACAGGTACTGTCGTTATTAAACGTTCTATCGGTGCTCCGGCAAGGGCGCTCTCGGGAAGTTGGACAGAAAAGATCCTACGTATGGAAGCAGAACGTGCTGATTATGATAAATTGAAGGACTATATTAGTGGTGCCGCAAATCGACGGTTCATCCACGATGGCGATGTGCAAAGTGGTTTCGGTTGGGCTGGACAAGTTACCGGCATGATTGACGATGTCCCTACGGTAGCTGAATTGATTAGCCGAATGGTAAAGCAGGCTGAAGATATTAGAAGAAAATGGTCATAAGGAAAGGCGTGAAAGAAATGAATTATAATTATCCCCTCAGTCATCATTGGACAACTGAAGAAATTATTAACGTAGTAGATTTTTTCCGGGTAGTGGAAAAAGCTTATGAAGGAACAATTGAGAGAGCGGAATTTATGAGCGCGTATAACGCATTCAAAAAAGTCGTTCCATCTATGGCAGAAGAGAAGACAATCTTTAAGGAGTTCGAGGAAGTGAGCGGCTTTAACAGTTACCGTGTTGTTAAAAAAGCAAAAGAAGGAAACGATGGGGATCTCATCTCTATTAATTGACAGTGCTGTCACAGTAAGTCGAAATTGGACTTTCTGTGACAGCTTTTTTGTAATTAAGATTCCTCTTCTTATTTATTTGCCAATAATGACGTCGTAAATAGGGAAAAGTCGATCAATCATCTCTTCTGTGAGGAGGAAGAACGCCTCTTCAGAAAGTTCTGTAGCTCGTTCTGCAGGCACGTGTAAGCCGATGATGAATTCCGCCTTTTTAACGGAGTGTAACCTATTCAACAACTTCTCAACTCCATTAGCACCGATTTCATCGACTTTAAACGCTTCAGGTTTCATATGATCGCCGGATATAACAAAGTCGTTAGGTAAAGATGTAATAACCTGTACATCATCACTAAGCCTTTCTGCAATTCCTTTCTTATCGGGGTTATCATAAATGACTGCTAAAATGATGAAAAGATGTGTGCCCCACAAACCAATTTGGAAATGAGGCAGTGCTTTATATCCTCGTTTCGCAGGGGCGAATGCAACCCAACTGTCGTTCGGTGGATTCACCGTCCTCCTTGCGTGCTTTGCGACGTGCGGGAAAAACTCACCTGTCCCGCGGGCAGATAAATACATTGAAACATGTTCGCCAATTACTTCAAACTTTGGTTGAATTTTTGTTTGAAGCGCATTCATCCTTTTTTCTAATCCCGCAATAGAAAAAACTTCAAAGTCGTCTGTCGTCCAAAAACTTCTCGTCAATTTAAATTCCTCCATTCAAACTCCACGTTTATCGTAACAGAAAATGGGGAACAATCTTATACAAGAAGGCTTATAACTAACCAAAGCAACAAGGTCAGCATACGTTAGAAGTAAGTAAATGCATCGTTGAAGGAAATTACATTAAAAGGGGTGTTAGTAATGAAACAAGTCGTCCACATTATTCGGAAAGCTGAAATTGAAAAGGAATACGTGAAACTGCTTCATCTTGAATTGGATTATGAGTTGGCTACATTGTATGATGCAGTACAAGAAAATGACGGTAAGCAAATCGAGAAAAGCAAAACGAGGCTCACAGAGCTACACGGTGAGTTGGAGACATTCAATGCATTCGCTTAATCGAATGACATTGAGCCGGATTAGGCACCTTCACTGAAACTCTTCCATCCAGGGGAGACAGTGCATGGGGCCTTTTTGTTTGGGAACGGGCTATATGTTATAATGAAACAACATGGATGTAGAGATGATGGGGTGTTGACATGAATTGGGGAGCGGTTGACCGGTATGCGAAATCATTAATTAAAGAAGCAGGCCATAAAATCAGGATTTCCTTCTTCAGTAAAATTGACGTCGATTCGAAAGCTGAAGCGAATGATTTAGTTACGAATATTGATCGGGAAATTGAGCGTTTTTTCATTAGTCGGATTAAAAATGAATTTCCGGAGCACCGAATTTTTGGAGAAGAGGGCTTCGGGGATGAAATCGATTCACTTGAAGGGATCATTTGGATGCTCGATCCAATTGACGGCACAATGAATTTCATCCACCAAAAAAAGAACTTTGCGATCTCTCTTGGTATTTACGCAGAGGGAATCGGGATGCTCGGCTATATATATGATGTGATGAATGACGATTTCTATCACGCGGTTAAAGATGAAGGTGCGTACTTTAACGATGAAAGACTCCCGGTGTTAGAGAACACACCACTTACAGAGGCAATTATTGGCGTGAATGCGAGTTGGGTTACCCCGAACCGGAAAATTGAACATGGTCCGATTGCTGAGATGGTGCGTAAATGCAGAGGCACGAGATCGTATGGTTCTGCTGCAATAGAGCTAGCATATGTCGCATCTGGTCGTATTGACGCATATTTGTCATTGCGATTATCCCCATGGGACATTGCGGGAGGAATGATCATTGCGCAGGAAGTAGGTGCGATTGCCACGAATTTGAAAGGCGAACGTCCGCATTTGCTTGGCCAGGACACATTTATCGTCGCAAAGCCCGGTCTTCACAATGAAATCCTTAGGAATTTTATTAAACTCAAATAAAAAGGGGCTGCCTAGGCAGTCCCTTTTATAAGTTAAAGAATCCCTTGTTCACGCATTTTTTTCTTCGTTTTGAAGCCATTCCCCATGACGAAAATAAGAGCAAGGATAGCTACGATAGCAACGGGGATACTACGCATACCGACTGCGATTCCGATACCGCTCATTGCAACGACAGCAGCAAGGGAATACAAAACAAAAACCCATTTAATGTCCTTCATATGAAACATCTCCCGAATAAAAATGTTTTTTATGCAGTTCTCATGTGCTATAATAACACAGTTAATCATCTGATAAAAGATAACGGAGTGAAAACATGACAAATCATCGAAATGATTTACGAAATATAGCGATCATTGCCCACGTAGACCACGGTAAAACAACGTTAGTCGATCAACTTTTAAAGCAATCTGGAATTTTCCGTTCGAATGAACATGTAGAAGAGCGTGCCATGGACTCGGGTGACATTGAACGTGAACGTGGTATTACCATCCTGGCAAAAAACACAGCAATTGAATATAAAGACACGAAAATCAATATTCTTGATACACCTGGACATGCTGATTTCGGCGGAGAAGTAGAGCGGATCCTAAAAATGGTTGATGGTGTCGTGTTAGTCGTCGACTCCTATGAGGGATGTATGCCGCAAACCCGGTTCGTATTGAAAAAAGCATTGGAAACAAACTTGAAACCGATTGTTGTTGTCAATAAAATTGACCGTGATTTTGCACGTCCCGAAGAAGTAGTCGACGAAGTGCTTGAATTATTTATTGAATTGGATGCAAATGATGAACAACTTGAATTCCCGGTTGTCTATGCTTCTGGTTTCAATGGAACAGCAAGTCTTTCACCGGACCCAGCCGAACAGGAAGATACATTGCGCGTGCTATATGACGCGATTGTTGAACAAATTCCTGCCCCTGTCGATAACCGTGAAGAACCTTTACAATTCCAAGTATCATTACTCGATTACAGTGATTATGTAGGTCGTATCGGTATTGGACGCGTGTTTAGAGGTACGATGAAAGTAGGCCAGCAAGTAACGGTCATAAAACGTGACGGATCAACAAAAAATTTCCGTGTGACGAAAATGTATGGATTCCTTGGATTGAAGAGGATTGAAATACAGGAAGCCTTTGCAGGCGATTTAATCGCAATATCAGGAATGGAAGACATTGACGTCGGTGAAACAGTTTGCCCAATCGATCATCCTGAGGCGTTGCCGGCAATTCATATCGACGAACCTACACTGCAAATGACATTCCTCGTCAATAATAGTCCTTTTGCCGGAAAAGAAGGTAAATGGGTGACAGCAAGAAAGATTGAAGAACGACTTGAGCAACAGTTACAGACAGATGTATCTCTGCGTGTTGACCCAACAGATTCACCGGATGCATGGGTTGTATCAGGGCGTGGAGAGCTTCATCTGTCCATCTTAATTGAAAATATGCGCCGTGAAGGATACGAACTGCAAGTGTCGAAGCCAGCAGTTATTATCAAAACAATCGACGGCGTACGTTCAGAGCCTGTTGAGCGCGTACAAATTGATATTCCAGAAGAGTATACCGGGGCGATCATCGAATCAATCGGTGAACGTAAAGGTGAAATGCAGGACATGATAAATAATGGTAATGGACAAGTCCGCCTTATTTTCCTAGTTCCTGCACGTGGATTAATCGGATACTCAACAGAGTTCTTATCGCTAACGAGAGGATACGGGATCATTAACCATACGTTTGATTCCTACAAGCCAGTGGCGCAAGGAAGAGTCGGCGGCCGTCGACACGGCGTGCTCGTATCGATGGAGACAGGAACAGTGACCGGTTATAGTATAATGCAGTTGGAAGATCGCGGAATCATGTTTGTCGAGGCAGGTACGGAAATTTACGCTGGTATGGTAGTCGGTGAAAACAACCGTGATACGGACTTGACAATCAATCTGACAAAAGCTAAACAAGCGACAAATGTCCGATCTGCGACGAAAGATCAGACAGTGACATCGAAAAAACCGCGAATTCTTTCATTGGAAGAAGCTTTGCAATATGTTGGAGACGATGAATATTGTGAAGTAACTCCGCAATCAATTCGTTTACGGAAGAAAATTCTTGATAAAAATGAACGAGAACGTGCTCAAAAGAAGAAAAAACTTGGTGAGTGATCTATAATAAAAGGAAGCAGTAAAAAAGAATGCGTACAATCGCTTTGTTTAGAAGGGAATGTGCTACATGAATAGTACTATCGGGGATGCAGAAACAATCGAAGCAATGTCTCCAGTCGTTCGAATGATTTATGAACTGACATCGTCTTCTGTCACTGGAATGTTATTGTTCGCGGTTGTTTTCATCCTGTCCGCCATTGTTTACAAATTAGGGTTCGCTCGAAAAATAAAGCTTTGGCAAAACGTAGTCGTTTATAGCTTTCTTTTTCTTGGATGCATCATCTTAACGTTTTTCGCCATTTTCCTTCCGATAGTGGAAGGGTTAATCGTTGCGGCACTCATTTTGATTATTTATAGGGTCCGCAGGATGAACGAGCATAAAGAAAACTCCACCGTTTGATTGGTGGAGTTTTTTATGTCTTGATTTTAGAAATTATCTTCTGATGGATGGGAGCTGCGATGGAAAATGAATTTTCCGGTGGAAAGTCTTACGTTTGTCTGCTCCGTAATTCGTTCGCTGCAACTCGGGCACATATACGTATTGATCGGATGATTCCTCAACTTCTTCGCTAGAGGAGCGTCATCTGCAAGTTGTCCGATTTCGTCACATAGGACACATTTGACTCTCATGCACTCAACTCCTTCGTTTATGTATTAGTCAATGACAATTCCGATGACTTTTCGTAAAGGTTGTCCGATGTTCGAGCCGTCCTTGAAAAGAAGGTGGGCGGGCCCGTCTTCTTTTAACGGTTTGCCGTCCTGACTGAATTTGAATAAGAACTTGTCGATATCAGAAATGGGGAACGTATCTTTTTGTCCGTCCATCGTTAAAAATGTAATTGTTTTTGCATCTTCATCGGGTTCTGCATTTTTTACAAACTGGTCAAGTGAGATGCCGAATGTCCCAGTCACCAACTTCTGTCTGTCAAACTTCTTTTCTGTTTTTAAAGTCGGCGGGAACGTTGCACCTTCCATTATTTCTCGAGACCAATGATTGCCCATACTTCTCTTATACTCTTCATCTTCATCTCTCTCGGTAAAGCCTTCTGTAAAGAAAGTATTCAAGTCGATTTTACGGTCATCAAAAATCCAAACCGTTGGATCGAGTGTAATTGCATGCTTTACATTGCCGTTAATTGTAATGATCGTTTCCAAGTGAATAGCCTCCCACAATCAAAAGTTGACGTTTCTATATAGTGAATAGTATACCGCTTTCTTTGAAAAGTGGGAAGCCATTGAATTTCCACCACATATTCAAAAGGGAAACACTTGCAATTTATCTTCTTGAAAGATACAATTTATTCATAATCACCACGTAAAGATAATAGGTGAATGGGGGCGTCCTCATGGATATTGAATTACAGGAAACCTATCAAGAAAAAGCATTGAAACAGCTACAAGCTGATGCGGATAAAATAGCACAACTCATAAAAGTACAGATGGATCATTTGACGATGCCTCAGTGCCCACTTTACGAGGAAGTGTTAGATACGCAAATGTACGGCTTATCAAGGGAAATCGACTTTGCTGTCAAAGTTGGTTTAATTGAACGTGAGAAAGGGAAGGAAATCCTTTCGTTGCTTGAAAAAGAGATGAATGTGTTACATGAGCTATATACAAAAAAATAAACTCACTCAAACTCAATGTTGGTTTGAGTTTTTTATTTAAGTTGATTTATCCCTATGATGAAAAAAAGTAAAGCCTCCGGCGGATGGTCACGGATTTTGAGGGGAGTTCATTGCGCAATCAAAATTCAAAAACTGGACACAGTTTCGCCGAGGTGAAATTGATAAAAAAGTCGAGGTAAGCTAATGGGAAGATATTTCAAAAAAATGTTGAGGAACTTTGATTATTCATTATTTATTGTCTATCTCCTACTCTGCTTCTTCGGATTAGTGATGATTTACAGTGCAAGTATGGTGTGGGCAGTTAATCGGTATAACTATCCACCTGACTATTTTTATAATAAACAACTAATAAATATCGCAATATCGTTACCGGTCTTCTTCTTTGCTTCCTTCTTTCCGTTTCAAAATTATAAAAGAAAAAAAATCATGATAGCAGCGGTCGGTGTCATGTTCAGTTTACTTGTTCTTGTCCATTTCATCGGTTATGGCGGAGACGTTGGTGCCCAGAGCTGGATTAAACTGCCTGGTTTCGGTAGCATCCAGCCTTCGGAAGTTGCGAAACTTGTCATCATCGTCTATTTTGCAAGTGTATTTGCGAAAAAGCATGAGGCGGGATCACTTGATGCTATTAATAAATCAATTGGCAAGCCGGTTGTTATACTTATACTTGCCATAGGTTCAATTATGCTTGAAACGGATATTGGGACATCATTTATTATTATGATGGCTGCCTTTTCCGTCATCGCTGCTAGCGGAATAAAGTTTAAGACGTTCACGAAACTGAGCGGAATCCTTATGCTTGCAATGATTCCGGTCGCTACGATCCTCTATTTCTTTTGGGATACAATTATGACAGCTGGAAGGAAAGGGAGGATACTGGCTTTTTTGAACCCTTTCGATTATGTGCAAGGATCGGGCTATCAAATTGCAAACGGATATATTGCAATTGGGACTGGCGGGGTACAAGGGCTCGGTCTAGGAAATTCCATTCAAAAGATGGGCTACTTACCGGAACCGCAAACTGATGTCATTATGGCTGTCATTTCGGAAGAAACCGGAATTTTAGGCACAGTAATTGTTCTAGGGGGATTAGGGTTCATTGTTTTGCGTGCGCTATACATCGCGATGCGTACGAAAGATCCACAAGCACGGATGCTTGCTGCGGGTATTGGAAGTGTCATTGGTGTTCAAACTTTTGTCAATATTGGTGGCTTAACCGGCCTTATTCCGCTTACTGGGGTTCCACTCCCATTCATTAGTTATGGCGGAACCTCAACAATTCTGCTATCTTTATCTTTAGGAATATTGATGAATGTGTCGATGTTCCTAAAGTATCAAAAAAACAAATAATTGAAAAAGGAAGTGCCTCATGGTGGAAACAGGACAAATTAAGAAAATTCTCGTAGCAAACCGCGGTGAAATCGCTATCCGCATTTTTCGAGCGTGCACTGAGTTGGAAATACCGACTGTTGGTATTTATTCCGCGGAAGATCGGGGATCTTTCCACCGTTACAAAGCAGATGAATCGTATTTGGTAGGGGAAGGTAAAAAACCGATTGACGCTTATCTTGACATCGAAGGGATCATCAAGATTGCAAAATCATCGGGTGCGAACGCTGTGCATCCCGGCTATGGTTTCCTTGCCGAAAACGCAGAATTTGCCCGCAGACTAAAAGAAGAAGGCATCATTTTCATCGGACCGACATCCAAACACCTTGAAATGTTTGGGGATAAGGTAAAGGCTAGGGAACAGGCGATAAAAGCAGGAATCCCAGTCATCCCTGGTACCGATGGACCGGTGTCTACTGTAGCGGAAGTAGCTTCGTTCGGCGATGAATACGGGTATCCGATTATCATCAAAGCGTCATTAGGCGGCGGTGGTAGAGGGATGCGGATCGTAAATTCCTCAGACGAAGTAGTAGAGGCATTTGAACGCGCAAGGTCTGAAGCTAAATCGGCGTTTGGTTCCGATGAAGTTTACGTGGAAAAATACATTAATAAGCCAAAACATATTGAAGTTCAAGTCTTGGGTGATACATATGGCAATGTCATTCACCTATATGAACGAGATTGTTCGATTCAACGCCGTCACCAGAAAGTTGTAGAAATCGCACCATCAATTTCCTTAAGTGATGACCTACGTCTTGAAATATGTGAAGCTGCGGTTAAGCTAGCAAAAAATATTTCGTATATTAATGCTGGAACTGTTGAATTCCTTGTGGCAGACGAAAGTTTTTATTTTATCGAAGTTAATCCGCGAATTCAAGTAGAACATACTATTTCTGAAATGTTGACGGGTGTCGATATCGTCCAATCGCAAATCCATATTGCGAATGGTGGAAATCTGCACGAAGGGGAGGCAGCTATTCCTCAGCAAGAGGACATCCCGTTGTTTGGTTATGCAATCCAATCACGGGTTACGACGGAAGATCCGTTAAATGACTTCATGCCTGACACGGGCAAACTGATGGTTTACCGGTCGGGAGGCGGCTTCGGTGTCCGACTCGATGCAGGAAACGGCTTCCAAGGAGCTGTTATTACGCCATACTATGATTCTTTGCTCGTCAAAGTTTCGACTTGGGGAACGACTTTCAGGGATGCAGCTGCAAAAATGGACCGGAACCTCCAAGAATTCCGGATCAGGGGAGTTAAAACAAATATCCCATTCCTTGAAAATGTCGTACGTCATGAAAGCTTCCTTACAGGTGATTATGATACAAGCTTCATTGATTCGACACCTGAATTATTTGAGTTTCCAGTTCGAAAAGACCGCGGAACTAAAATATTGAATTACTTAGGAAACGTAACTGTCAACGGATTCCCTGGAATTGGTAAACAGCCAAAACCACTATTCCATTCCACTAGAAAGCCTGCAGTAGACCTTTCTACGCCTCCAACTATGGGCACAAAGCAAATATTGGATGCACGAGGGCCTGAGGGACTAATCCAATGGATAAAGGAGCAGGATAATGTCCTTCTGACAGATACAACGTTCAGGGATGCACATCAATCTTTACTTGCAACACGCGTCCGCACTTCGGATCTTACGAATATTGCTGCTGAATCTGCAAGGCTAATGCCTGATCTGTTTTCATTTGAAATGTGGGGCGGTGCTACATTTGACGTCGCATACCGCTTTTTGAAGGAAGACCCGTGGGAAAGACTTGCTAAGCTTAGAGAGCAGATTCCAAACGTCTTATTCCAAATGTTGTTCCGTGGCGCTAATGCTGTCGGCTATTCCAATTATCCGGATAACGTCATTCGTGAATTTGTCAAAACTGCGGCGGAATCAGGAATTGATGTTTTCCGCATATTCGACAGCCTGAACTGGATCAAGGGGATGGAAGTGGCAATTGATGCGACGCGTCAAGCCGGAAAAGTGGCAGAGGCAGCCCTTTGTTATACAGGGGACATCCTCGATGATTCTCGAGCTAAATATACGGTAGAATATTATAAGGAAATGGCAAAGGAGCTTGAAGCTTCAGGAGCACATATTCTTGCTCTTAAAGACATGGCAGGCCTGTTGAAGCCAGAAGCTGCTTACCGCCTCATTTCCGAATTAAAAGCGACTGTAGACATTCCTATCCATCTACATTCCCATGATACGAGTGGAAATGGCATCTATATGTATGCAAAAGCTATCGAAGCTGGAGTAGACATTGTCGATACAGCACTCGGTTCAATGGCAGGTCTTACATCACAACCGTCAGCTAGCTCGTTGTATTACGCAATGCAATACGGTGAACGTCAAGTGAAGGCGGATGTTAAGGCGCTTGAATCATTATCATATTACTGGGAAGATGTTAGAAAGTATTACCAAAACTTTGAAAGTGGCATGGTAAGCCCGCATTCCGAAGTGTATGTCCATGAAATGCCGGGCGGTCAATATTCCAACTTGCAACAGCAAGCTAAAGCTGTCGGCCTCGGTGAAAGATGGGAAGAAGTAAAAGCGATGTATTCACGTGTCAACTTGCTTTTCGGCGACGTAGTAAAAGTGACACCGTCATCCAAAGTCGTAGGGGATATGGCGCTCTTCATGGTACAAAATGACTTGAATGAAGAGACCGTTATTTCACGCGGACAAACGATCGATTTCCCAGAGTCTGTCATCGAGTTTTTCGAAGGGTATATCGGTCAACCATACGGCGGGTTCCCTAAGGAATTGCAACAAGTTATTCTGAAAGAGAGAGAGCCAATTACTGTCCGTCCAGGAGAGCTGTTGGAGGATGTCGATTTTGAAGCGCTACTTTCCAAGACGGAAGAGATTTTAGGTCATTCGTCCACAATGAAAGATGCGCTCGCATATGCACTTTATCCAAAAGTGTTCGAAGAATATTCGACGATGAAAAAGGAATTTGGAAATATTTCCGTCATCAGCACACCGGAATTCCTATACGGGCTAAGATTGGGCGAAGAAATTGAAGTTGAGATTGAAAAAGGAAAAACGCTTATCATTAAGCTAGTTTCCATCGGTGAACCTCAGACAGATGGTACGCGCGTCATGTACTTCGAAATGAATGGACAGCCGAGGGAAGTAGTTATTCAAGATATGAATGTGGAATCGGATGTTGTCCGTAAGCAGAAAGCAGATCCTGCAAATGAATCCCACATTGCAGCGACAATGCCGGGAACGGTGTTGAAAGTTGCAGTTTCAAAAGGAGCAAAAGTGCGGAGAGGGGAGCACTTACTCATTACTGAAGCGATGAAGATGGAAACGACAATCCAAGCACCATTCGATGGAGTCGTAAAAGAAATTCATGTATCCCCTGGTGACGCTATTTCAACAGGCGACCTCCTACTCGAACTTGAACATTAATGTAAAGAAAGAGCACCCGACGTGGAATTCCACGCGGGTGCTTTATTAATTCTTATGCTTGCTCCTCGAGACTAGAAGAACCATATACGTTAATAATCCGAAGAGAAGAATGACAAACAATGAATGGGCTAACGCTAAATAGAGATTTAAACGAGTCAGAATAACTGCTGCGCCTGCTAGTACTTGAAAAGTTACTAAAACGAATGCAATTATCCATCCCCAATAAATAACTCGTTGATTCTTATAATGCCGGATAGCATGAATAGCAATAACTCCAAGCCAAATAAATATGAGTGCAGCAGCAGCTCGATGACTCATTTGTACCCATTCCCAAAAGTTTGCCGGCAGTGAGAAATCCCCATTATTACACATCGGCCAATCAGTACATACCAATTCCGATTCAGTATGACGGACGAGTGCTCCAGTGTATACGACGATATACGAGTAAATCGTAACACCGATTGTGTGGAATTTGAGTGTCTTGCCTATTGAAATCCTGTCAGCATCGAATTTCTGATCGACTTCAAAGACAAGTAATGTAAGAAGTAATACGGACGAAAATGAAATAAGGGAAATGCCAAAATGCAGTGCAAGGATGAAGTCGCCTTGTCCCCAAAGGACTTGTGCAGCACCAATTAAAGCCTGTAAAATTAGGAAGAATATAGCCAAGAAAGATAGTAGCTTCGTTTCCCTTTTATGGCCAATCG
Organism: Sporosarcina sp. UB5; assembly: GCF_050859005.1. GTDB lineage: Bacteria > Bacillota > Bacilli > Bacillales_A > Planococcaceae > Sporosarcina. The sequence continues at coordinate 3,102,469 of NZ_CP125984.1, read as the reverse complement.
CTTTCCACGACCAAACCGCAAGAACGACGATTAAAATACCGACTGCTCCTGTGACGACACGATGTGAAAATTCAATAAGCACTTCGGCTGTAATTTCATTCGGGATCAATTGACCATTACAACCTGGCCAATGTCTTCCACATCCCATCCCACTATCAGTCTTTGTAACAAGCGCCCCGCCTAGTAAGATTAATAGCATTCCAATTGTGGAGGCAACCCCGAACCATTTCAAATATCTATTATATTGCAAGTAAGACACCTACTTTAAGAAATGATGACCAAAATAAAGAAGGTCCCAATTATTGATGTTAGCGAAAAGAAGGTGAAAAAACAACGCATTATAGCTAGAATTGCCATTTCATACTGAGTTTTCACAAATTGTTCATAAAAAAGACCCTTTAACTTCACAAAAGAGCGTAAGGAAATGATTTACTATAGATATGACGATATAATTTAAAATGACTGACAAAACGCTTTGCGTATCGAAGGAAATCTTATAACATAGAAATTATTTCCGAAATTCGATATAGTTAAAGTATAGCAGTCTTTGCTGACGTCCTTGAAAGGAGGGTACATATGTCAAACGGTCGAGCGATTTCTTCATCCGTCGAACCGGATATCGAATCCACTTCCATTTTGAAGGATTTTTTAGCACTTATTAAAATCGGCATAGTGAATTCAAACCTTATTACAACTTTCACCGGACTGTTTCTCGCATTCCAATATACAGGCAAAAGTTTCATAGCCAATTTGGATTTGCTTTTGTATGGGCTTTTCGGTACCGGATTAATCATTGCAGGTTCAGCAGCTTTGAACAATCTTATTGATCGGGATATTGACCCGGTCATGACAAGAACGAAATCGCGTCCAACGGTAACTGGTAGATTTAAAGCACCGGCTGTATTGGCGCTGGCAGTTACTTTTATTGTCTTAGGTGAAGTGCTCTTGTTTGCTGCGTCACCGGCGGCAGGACTATGGGGCCTTGTAGGTGTGTTCAGCTATGTTGTCCTCTATTCAATGTGGTCGAAGAGAGTGCATGTTAGCAACACGGTTGTAGGCAGCATCTCTGGAGCCATACCGCCAATTATCGGTTGGGCGGCAGTTGAACCGTCTCTCGGCATAGGTGCATGGGCGCTGTTCCTAATTATGTTTGCTTGGCAACCACCACATTTTTATGCATTAGCTATGCGAAGAACTGAAGAATACCGGGCTGCCGGCATTCCTATGCTCCCGGTTGTCAAAGGTTTTGAAAGGACGAAGAAGTCAATTTTGGGCTGGATTCTTCTATTGTTTCCAATGCCATTCTTACTTTCAGAACTTGGAATTGGATTCATTGTACTAGCAACGGCTCTGAATATCGGTTGGTTATACTTTTCGATAAAGGGATTCAAAGCGAAGGATGATTTGAAGTGGGCTACATCCATGTTCATCTTCTCCTTGAACTACATGACGATCCTGTTTGTCGCAATACTCATATTTTCGATATTCATTTAACTGATGGAATTCTTTCTTTTTGACAGGAATTCATTATAGAGGGGTCAACAGTCCTCATTGAAGAAAACATTTTTTTAGAAAGAGAGGTATTAGTTAGCGATGATGAAAGGACTCAAGAAGTGGCGTCTCTTTTCACTATTGGCAGTACTGACGGTATTCCTTGCAGGGTGTGGACAAGAAGAGATATCAACTCTTTTGCCTGCCGGACAAGTCGGTCAAGACCAGTTCAACTTGCTATTATTGTCGTCAGCAATTATGTTACTCGTCATTATCGTCGTAGTCGTAATTTACTTAATCGCGTTAGTGCGTTTCAGACGTTCCAAGTTGGGTGAAGATCATATCCCAGAACAAGTTGAAGGCAGTCATAAGCTTGAGCTTATATGGACGATTATCCCAATTCTATTAATCTTGCTACTTGCTGTCCCAACAGTTTACTATACGTATAAACTTGGGGATGTATCTGCTATGGGTGCTGTAGATGAAGATGGGAATGCTGAGAATCTCGTCGTTGATGTCACAGCAAAACTATACTGGTGGGAGTTTGAATATCCTGACCTAGGAATTGTAACTGCGCAGGAATTAGTAGTACCGATGGATGAAAAGGTTTACTTCAATCTCATTGCTGCAGACGTGAAGCACTCCTTTTGGATTCCAGCTGTCGGTGGAAAACTTGATACGAACGTAGAAAACGTTAACAAATTTTATTTGGTCTTCGAGAAAGATTCCAGGAATTTGAAAGACGGCGTGTTCTACGGTAAGTGTGCGGAGCTTTGCGGACCTTCTCATGCTCTAATGGACTTCAAAGTGAAGACGATGCCGCGTCCTGAATTCGACAAATGGGTAGTTGCAATGCAAGCATCTGGCGAAAATCAAGTCGTAGCAAATCCTCAAGGTGAGGAAGTGTTCCAACAAAGTTGTATTGGATGTCACGCTACTTCAGGTGTAGGAACAAGCGGGGCACTAGGACCGAACCTTGCAACATTCGGAGACCGTAACAGAGTTGCAGGATTCATGGATCATACGAAAAAAGACTTAATCGATTGGATTAAGTACCCACAGAAAAACAAACCAGGCAATCTAATGCCTGAATTCGATCATCTTTCTGATCAGGATTTGGATGCATTAGCTGAATACTTAATGGGGTTGTCGGTTGAAAAATAATCTTTTCGGATTTTGAAGAGGAGGTACACATTGTGAGTTCAGTTGCTCAAAAAAAGGGTTTTGGCGCAACGCTATGGGATTGGCTGACAACAGTCGACCATAAGAAGATCGGAATCCTTTACTTCTTAGGCGGTGGATTCTTCTTCGTGCTCGGTGGTATTGAAGCTTTGATCATTCGTTGGCAGCTTCTTACGCCGAACAACGATTTCGTTAGTGCGGGACTTTTCAATGATTTGATTACAATGCACGGAACGACGATGATTTTCCTAGCGGCCATGCCTATATTATTTGGATTTATGAACGCGATAATGCCATTGCAAATTGGAGCACGTGACGTAGCGTTCCCATTCATCAACTCGTTAGGTTTTTGGATGTTCTTCTTCGGAGGACTATTCCTAAATGTTTCTTGGTTCTTCAATCAAGTTCCTGATGCTGGTTGGACATCATATGCATCACTCTCGCTTGCATCGGAAGGCCATGGTATTGATTTCTATGCAATCGGTCTTCAGATTGCAGGGGGCGGTACGCTAATGGCGGGTATTAACTTCCTCGTCACAATTATTAACATGCGTGCGCCTGGTATGACGTACATGCGTATGCCGTTGTTTACATGGACAACATTTGTAGCGTCTGCGATGATTCTGTTCGCATTCCCTCCATTGACTGTCGGTCTTTTCTTCCTAACATTTGACCGCATGTTCGGTGGTAACTTCTTTGATCATACAATGGGTGGTAACACAATTATCTGGGAGCATATTTTCTGGATTTTCGGTCACCCAGAAGTTTACATTCTAATCTTGCCTGCTTTCGGTATTTTCTCGGAGATCTTTTCAATCTTCTCCCGTAAGCGACTCTTTGGATATCCATCGATGGTCTTTGCGACTGTTTTAATTGGATTCCTTGGATTCATGGTTTGGGCTCACCACATGTTTACAGTAGGTCTTGGACCAACTGCGAACGCAATTTTCGCTGTTGCAACGATGGCGATTGCAGTACCAACAGGAGTTAAGATCTTTAACTGGCTATTGACAATGTGGGGCGGAAGCATTAAGGTCACAACGCCAATGCTCTATGCACTCGGCTTTATTCCATCATTCGTAATGGGTGGAGTAACGGGTATTATGCAAGGAGCTGCACCGCTTGACTATCAATTGCATGATTCTTATTTCATCGTAGCTCACTTCCACTACGTAATTGTTGGTGGGGTTGTACTAGCAATTTTGGCGGCAACGCATTTATACTGGCCGAAAATGTTTGGAACGATGCTCGATGAGACACTTGGTAAAATTACATTCGTCTTCTTCTTTATCGGTTTCCATATGACGTTCCTTATCCAGCACTGGCTTGGATTCTGGGGAATGCCTCGCCGTGTATGGACGTACATGGACGGACAAGGATGGAACTTGGCGAACTACATTAGTACGATTGGTGCATTATTGATGGGTATTGGTGTCATTGTACTTGTTTACAATGTCATCATTACATCTATTAAAAATGTTAAAGTTGCAAATGATCCTTGGGGAGACGGACGTACGCTTGAATGGGCGATTGAATCTCCACCGATCTATTACAACTTCTCGGCAACACCTCTCGTCCGTGGTCTTGACACTGTATGGATTGAGAAGATGGAAGGTAATGAGTCTGGATTGACTCCATCTGAACCGATTAAAGACATTCATATGCCGAACGGTTCGATCATTCCGCTTCTTATGTCATTTGGTCTTTTCATCGCTGGATTCGGTGCGATGTTCCGTCTTGAATACGCATGGGGTCTTCCACTTCTAGTTTTCGGTCTGTTTTGGACATTCGTTTCAATGTCAGTACGTTCAGTACAAGACGACACTGGATACTATATTAAAAAAGATGAGATTCTCAGAGACTTGAAACGCAAAGGGGGTCAAAACTAATGGACTTGAATAAAAAATTCACCCCTGAAACTTGGCCCGAGCATCCTGAAAAAGCGACACTGGAAGCAAAGAACAAGTTTGTCGGTTTCTGGCTCTTCCTCGGTGGAGAGACGATTCTCTTCGCGACGCTGTTCGCAACGTATATTGCGTTGAAGAACTCTGGACCGAGCGGTTTTGGATTCTCCACTCAAGAACTTTATGAATTGCCGCTAGTTTTCGTCATGACGATGTTGCTACTAACATCTTCATTGACGAGTGTGTTCGCCATGTATCATCTGCGTAACTACAACTTTAAGAAAATGCAACTATGGCTAGCCGTTACTGCATTTCTAGGACTTGGGTTCCTCATGCTTGAAGTTTACGAGTTTACGCACTATGTACAACTTGGTTTCACGTATAACAACAGTGCATTTAGTTCCGCGTTCTATACACTTGTAGGAACACACGGATTCCACGTTGCAGTTGGACTTGTGTGGATTACATTGTTGATTTTCCGTAATGCAAAACGCGGTCTAAACCTTTATAATGCAACAAAGTACTACACATTTTCATTGTACTGGCACTTTATCGACGTAGTCTGGGTATTCATCTTCACTGTAGTCTACTTGATGGGAGTGGTAGGTTAAAATGGCAGATATCCAAGTTTATAAACGCACACCTGCTGAGCAGCAACTTGCACAACGTCGTGCTAAGAAATCTATGCGAGATCAAGTGATGATGTTTTCGCTTATGATATTCCTAACACTCGTTTCATTCTCGATGGTTGTTGCACATGAGGCAGACGTTATAGGATTCTCGAAGTATTTCATCATTCCGGTTATTATGCTTTTCGCAGCTGTCCAAGTTGGATTGCAACTGTATTATTTCATGCATATGAGTGAAAAAGGACATGGCATTCCTCAAATGTTTATGTTTACAGGAGCGCTATTGGGCTTCCTCATTCCTTTGACATTCGTTACAATCGTTTGGTGGTAATCAATAAAACAGAAAAAGCCTGTGGAATATTTTCCGCAGGCTTTTTCTTATAAAGTAGAGGAATGTCATTGTTCGTTCATTGTGTTCGTAGAATGTTCGATTTATAATAAGGAGAGAGACATTTAAAGGAGCGATGGCATTGATGCCTTTAAGCATATTTGGATTTCGTGCATTGTGGAGTCCTTATTTCTTCATATCGATTGTAGTACTCATAGTACTCTATTTTCTATTAACAAAAAGATGGCGTCATTGGTTTGAAGGGACGGAACCTGTAACGAGAAGGGAAATTATGTTTTTCCTATCATCTATGGTTTTACTGTATATTTTAAAAGGTTCACCGGTCGATCTTCTTGGACATATTCTATTTTCTGTTCATATGGCACAAATGGCACTTCTCTTATTAGCAGTAGCACCATTTTTAATCGTTGGCATTCCGCATTTTATTTGGAAAAAGGTTTTAAGCGTTAAAATTATCGATAAGATCGTGAGGCTATTCACGAAGCCGGTCATTAGCTTGATGGTCTTTACGGTCATGTTTTCGTTAAATCACTATCCAATGGTATTAGATTATATCAAAATGGACGTGTTTCTCCATGCTGTGTTCACGATTACTTTATTCATTTCAGCTTTATTTCTATGGTGGCCGATTTTGAATACGTTGGAAGATCATCCGCAACTCCATGGGTTGAAAAAAATCGGTTACGTCATTTTAAGTGCAATACTTATTACACCAGCTTGTTCATTAATCATCTTCGTTGACGTTCCGGTTTATGAAACGTACAGTACAGGCGAAGCTTGGCTTCAAGCAATGGCTTTATGTGTGCCTGCTGGTACACTTGCAGGGCTCTCTATATCAGGTCCTGAATTGTTTACGAATATGCCGACGTTGTATGACCAGCAACTCGGTGGGATTATTATGAAAGTAATTCAAGAAGTTATTTATATTGTTATCATTGGTAAGATCTTTATTAAGTGGTACCGCGAAGAGCAAATGAATGCAGATGAGATTACGAAAAAAGATCTATTAGAGAGGCAAAGATTCGAATTGCATAGTTAGTTCACTATTGATGAATTAAGGGGTTTTTCATAATGAATGTTCCTTTTTTACCTACAATCAGTACAGTTTTCATTATTTTATCCGCTATTTTTGTTGCAGTTGGTTGGATATTAATTAAGAAACGGAATATTGAAGCACATAAGAAAGCAATGATGGCAGCGGCCATTTCAGCAGTCTTGTTTTTAGCAATTTATTTATCTCGTACGATTTTCATAGGAAATACAGCGTTTGGTGGGCCGGATAATTTGAAGGTGTACTATACAGTCTTTCTAATTTTCCATATTGTCCTTTCGATTATCGGTGCAGTGATGGGAGTAATGACAATTAATTGGGGCTTTAAAAACAAGCTGGACAAACATCGAAAACTTGGCCCAATTACGAGTATTGTTTGGTTCTCCTCAGCAATTACCGGCGTAGCTGTCTATTTGCTGCTGTATGTTATTTATGAGAGTGGGGAAACCACTTCGATGATTAGAGCTATATTAGGAATATAATAGAAAAAACCGGCGAATAGATTGTTCCTATGCCGGTTTTTTGCTTATTATAATTTGAAATTTAGCTTAATAATCCCAGCTTCTCGTGCAGTGTTAAATAAAATGACAATCATAGGGCCGATAAAGAAACCAAGAACGCCAAACAGCTTCAATCCGATGAACATACCAATAAGCGTTGGAAGCGGAGATAGACCAATCTGGTTGCCCATCACTTTCGGCTCAACTGTCCTACGGATAATTAGAAGGATTGCCGCTAAAATGGCTAATTTTGTCCCCATGCCAATATCTCCACTGACGAACTGGTATAATGACCATGGTGCGAGAATGATAATTGAACCTAAAATTGGTATGACATCAATGATCCATATGACGATAGACATAATTAGCGCGTATTTTGGTGCAATGATGAGTAACCCGACAAAAGAGACGGCGAGAATGATAAAGCTGACAAGTAGTTGGGCTTTCATGAAACCGAAAATGACAGAGTTCAGTTTAACTGTCATGTAGCGGACTTTTTTTGCCGTTTCATCGGTTAAATGACGGAACACCATCTTTTTTAATTCAGGAAGTTCGAGCATAAAAAGGAAAAGTGCAATCATATAAACGATAAGGCTTACTAAGAAATTCGGTATTTCGGATGCTAATGCAACAATTTTATCGGAATTGAACAATTCCAATAACGACTTTCGGAACGACTCCAGAATTTCATTGAAGCCGTCCTGCGCCGACGTCACGACATCGTCGGGCAGTCCGGACGTATAAACAAGAAGTTTGTTTTGAAAATCAATCCATACTCCGGAAAGTTTGTTTAAATAATCAGGGGCCGCCTTTGTGAATCGGATCAGTCTGCCAATTAACGAAGTTGTTGTATAGTAGATGATAATCGCTAACATGGCTAAAATGAAGATGAAAACGGATATGACTGCCATTTTACGTTTCCATTTAAATTTCGACTCTGTCAATTTGACGAGAGGCTCAAATAGAAGAGCTGTCAAGAGGGCTAAAATGATTGGTATGGAAATAGGGAGAATAAAAATAACTACCAAAACGACAATGATAAGCAGTGCAAGAAGCATAATACTCCTTTTTGTAAGCCATCGGGACAACGGTCATTCCTCCAAAAATATTCATTGCTTTCATTATAACCATAATTCAGAGGAATGAATAGAAAAAAAGTCGAAGAACATAATATTCATCGACTTTTATACGTATATACTTATTTTGTTAGAATATATGGCTTTAAATCTTCCAGAACCGCTTTAAGGGTTGCTTCACAATCTTTCACGAGTCCGGCTGGGAAATGCTCGTCCTCGCCATATTCAACGCCATGCGGGTAATAGTGCTTACCGATAACCGGTTTTTTTAGGTGTATGTTGGCATCTCGTGTGTCAACGTCTCCGTCTGGAGTGAAACCGAATACGCGTAAGTAATACGTGCCTTCTTTGATAACATATTTCTTATCATATGTAACTCGCTCATAATCCCATTGTCCAGCACGTACAAGATCGTGTTTCAGCATGATTTCATCAAGTAGTGACAAGTCTGCAACAATGCCTTCAATACCTGTATTTTCGATATACATTGTACAAAGTCCCCCTTCATATTCATCCAGTCAAATACCTATACTTCATTATCATAGAACAAATCCCAAATAGTTGCAATGACAACATTGTGAAAGATTTGACGAATGGCAACTTATGACCTTCGGTATGTAAATGCAATATTCATATAAACTTTTACACTTGATATTCAAAATAGTTGACTTATACTCGAATTAATACTATTTATCAAGAGTTGAATAGTTTTTTCAATATAACCAGTTTTAGGTATGCATTTTTTTCGCATACATAGATTGACTTCGTTGGTGATTACATATTTTGAAAGGTGGCGAGGAGACTTGAAAGTACTATGGAAAATAGCATTATTACTGTTTGTCCTTCTCGCGCTGTTTTATTTTATGGGGAGCAGAGTCCAGGAAAACGAACCGTTGGAATCACCGGTCAAACATGGAACGGCAATACCTGCTCCGGGTAAGGAAATTATTGAACTGACAGCTGGAGCAAAACGGCCGGAAACAGGGCTTTCCACGTTTGTCGGGAAGTCTTCTGACGAACTCGTCGAATTGTTTGGGGAACCTGACAGAATAGAGCCATCCGCTTACGCATATGAATGGTGGGTATATTTGGACGATGTTCAAATGATGGTAGGTGTTGGGAACGGTATTGTCAATCAAGTGTTCAGTGCGGACAAGAGAGCGGATTTAACGCCTATTACAATAGGTCAAAACATTCATGATGTATTCCGTTTTTCGATTATCGAATCTGAAGTTAATGTAGTGCTTGATGAGAACATATATACATTTACATTAAACAGTCAGGATTTAAAGGATCGGGTTTTGCTTAAATATGAAAATTTGTATGCTCAAGTTTATGTGGATGCTGAAGACGAGAAGATTGAGGCTGTCCGGTACATCGACCCGAGAACGCTTGTCATTCATCAACCGTATGACATGGAATTTGCAGGTGAATTAGTCGTTGTTCATCAGCCGTCTTCAACGGTGCAAATGGAAGTTGACCGTTCTATGGAACGACAGATTTTTGAATTGACGAATATGTATAGGGAACATCATGGGATAAGCCCGGTTGAAAATAATTATTGGTTATCTTTACTAGCCCAAAACCATAGCAAGGATATGGCGATTGAAAATTACTTTTCGCATGAATCGCCATCGGCAGGGAATTTGTCGCAACGGTTGAAAAGCTTAGGGATTGAACATAAAAAAGCCGGGGAGAATATCGCCACCAAATACGTAGATGCTATTGAAGCAGTCCATGGTTGGCTAAATTCTCCCGCTCACCGTAGTGTTTTGCTGGATTCGGATGCTACTCATATCGGCACAGGGGCTTATGGAAAATATTATACACAAGTGCTAATAAAATCAGATAAAAAAGAAAACCCGAACTCGACAATTTTGAGAAAATGATTCAAGGTAAAATCCAAGTCCCTTTTTCATCAGAAGTGATACCTCTTACATAGAGAGGTATCGCTTTTTTCATTGCGTAAAGTGCTGCGCGCTTTTGTATGACAGGACGATCTGTATCCAATAGAGGTAACAATTGAAGTATGTTCATATTTTCTAACTTTTTGGCATTTTCACCGATGCGGGGATCACAAGTCATTACACCTGGTACGTCCTTAAAAAATTCAACATGTGATGCACGAAGAGCTCCACCAAGTGCAACTGCGGTCAAATCACTGCCACCTCTGCCGATGGTCATCACTTGGCCAAATTCGTTGATCCCTTGGAAGCCTGGAACAATGACACAACCGGATTCTCTTAAACTGTCGATAATCATTGTCGGATCGATGTCACTAATCGTTCCATCCCCAAAATCGCCGGATGTCCATATGCCTGCTTGAATTCCGTGCAGTATTCTGTTTGGGACGCCCGCCTCTATCAGTTCGGCTGAGAGGATGGCCGATGCAATAAGCTCCCCACATGATGCTGCGAGGTCACTAGCGGCTTTTGCATGGATAAATGCGTCAGTCAGCTTTAATAACCGGTCTGTGGAGTACGGATCTTCTCCTCTTCCAATTGCTGAAACGACTACGACGACATTTTGATGGTTTTCCAATCCAGATTTGATGTGACGGATGCAAATTTTTCGTGATTGTTTGTCTCTCATAGCCACTCCGCCAAATTTTTGAACTATCATGTAAGCTCCCAACTTTCTTCGTGTCGTTCGTTCCATTTCCTTCATACGATAAAGTATGATTCGCTCTCAATATATTCGGTATTCATGAAAATTGTTCGGGAAGGGGAGGGGGCTTCTGTTATTATCTGAGATCTTAAAAGACTGGCCATGTACGGTTTCGGGGAGTATTCATGTGTCGATTTGCGGTATTACAGAGAGGTCGGGAAATGTGAAGGAGGGATATATTTTCGTCGCGAGGAAAGGGGCTCGTGACGATGGGATTTTGCATGTCCAAGAAGCGATTGAACGAGGGGCTGTTGCCATCGTCATCGATCGCAATGCGGATGTGAATGTTAAATCGTTAAAGCAGATTACGATGATCACCGTTCCAGATGGTAGGACATTCATATCACATGCAAGTGCCAAGCTCTCTAGGGATCCTTCAGAATTAATGACAATTGTCGCGGTGACAGGCACAAACGGAAAAACGACAGTCACTCATTTCATTGGGCAACTATTAACGATGCTCGGTGAACGGGTGGCGGTTATCGGGACGACTGGCCTTTTCATGAATGGAAGGAAAGTCAATCTTGATATTCCTGATATGACGACATTACCTGCGGAATTTCTTCATCCTTTGCTAAGGAAATGTGTAGACGCGGGAATAACATATGTTGTAATGGAAGCCTCATCTCTTGGACTTTCCACAGCAAGATTAGATCATTGCAACATCGATGTTGGTGTATTTCTAAACATCGGAGTTGATCATTATGAAGAGCATGGCAGTAAAGAAGCTTATATTGCGGCGAAAAAGAAGTTAACGACGATGGCAAGGGATCTTGTTGTTAATAGTGGAGATCAACAATGTGTAGAGCTTGTCGAAGGTACAAACAGACCGGTCCACATTTTCAATGATTTACTTGTTGCGGGAATGGCAGTGCCTTACGAATTATATCCAGCTTTTTTACCAGGGAAGCATAATCGATTGAACGCGCTTGCGGCAGTCACTGTTTTGCACATTCTCGGTTATAACTATCTTGAACTACTACCGCTTTGCAATCGACTATTATTGCCGGAGGGAAGGCTGCAACGCCTAATGGTAGAAGATGTAACGGTTTTCATCGACTATGCCCATACACCGGATGCACTGCAAACAGTGTTGGCATCTTTAGCTGAAGAATCTACAGGGGAATTGATTACAGTTTTTGGTTGTGGAGGTGATCGAGATAGAGGAAAGAGGCCGCAAATGGGGAAGGTCGCTGCAACCTATTCATCTAAAGTATTTATCACTACAGATAACCCAAGAAATGAAGAGCCATCGACAATTATCGAAGAGATACTGAAGGGTATTGACTGTGAAAGTGAAAAAATTGATGTTGTGTTAGATCGAAGACTCGCAATCCAAAAAGCTGTCTGCTATGCGAAAAATGGAGATGTCGTGTTAATTGCAGGCAAAGGGCATGAGAAGACCCAACAGATTGGAAGTAAAGTACTTACATTTTCCGACTTTGACGTTGCAGAAGCTGCATTGCGTAATAAGAAAAAATAATTCGTAGGTCGGAATACATGCGCAGAGGATGCTTTTTCTGGTATGATTAGTTGGAATGGAGGGAAAGCCTTATGATGATGACAGATGAATGGTTGTCAATCATTGAGCAATCAGAAATACTCTCCGATATGTTGCTTTCTTCCGAAATCATCCAAGAATATAGAAGAGCGAATCATGCCGTTTATTCCGATAAAAAGTTAGCGGATGCGATTTATGATTTTACCAATATGAAGGAGCGTTACGAAGAAGTGCAACGTTTCGGCAGATACCATCCTGACTATAAAACAGTCATGAAAGATATACGTATTCAAAAGAGGGAATTAGATATGAATGAGCAAGTTGCTGCTTTGCGTTTAGCAGAAAACGATGTACAACGCTTGTTGAATGAGATTAGCAGCATCATTGCGAAGTCAGTGTCTACTTCTATCAAAGTACCCGCTGGGGATAGTTTCTTTGTAGATTCTTCATGCGGGGGAGGGTGCGGTACAGGTGGCAGCTGCTCATGTTCCGCGTGAAGAAACTCATCTTTTCAAAGCGTCTATATGTCAATAGATGAATTAAAACGGTTGCCTGTTATTGAACAGACAACCGTTTTTCATCCCATATTAACTGGAGAAACCTTTCAGATTAACGTTTCATTTTATGAATGTTGTTGGATTACTTCCATTGCGAGTGCAGGCTCATCCGTTATGAAACCAGAAGCCCCAGCTTTTAATAGCTTTTCAAATGTTTCTTTATCGTTGACATGATTATAGTAGACGGCAACGTTCAGACTAGATAGGAAGCTTACGAAGCTTTCTGTAGTCATCGGAAATGGGCCTATTTTTTCAGGTATACAAAACAGGTCAGCGCGTGGATTGTATAAATGGCCGAATTTGCTAGTAAAAGATGCATACGCTTTTTTCACTTCGTCATGTCCGGCTCCTGTTGCAACTTTGTTTTGTGCATACAGATTGAAGCGGTCTGTTTGCTCGTCGAACGCACTCATGACGATGACACGTTCTTCTGATCCAGTTTCCTCCAGAAGACGCCATAGCTTGGAAGGCATTAGACTGCCCTCGTATGTATCCGGCGAGTCTTTTAGGTTAATTGCGATTAACATATGCGGATAGGCCGTCAACAGTTCGCGTAAAGTGACAATTTTCTCGCCTTTGTTTCGGTAAGAGAAATCCCCCTCTGCGTCCTGAAACATATAAGCTGCGTCTGCTTTTTTTAATTCATTTATCGTATAGTCAGCTATTCTGCCCGAAAAATCGGTCGTCCGATCAGCAGTTTCATCATGGAAGAGGACGATTTCTTCGTCTTTCGTTAATCGGATGTCGACTGCAAATCCATGGACTCCGAGCTCAGCAGATTTTGAAAACGCTGCCATCGTATGTTCCGGTGCGCTTTTTAATCCTCCTCGATGCGAAAGGACGACTGGATCCTTGAATTCAAGTGCTTCTTTCAGTGGGCGGGGTTTTGGTTTTGCTACAACTTTAGATGCGGCCCAAGCCGCGACGCCGGCTGCTCCCATAGTAAGAGCCACTTTCGTTTTTCTTCCCATTTTCGTATCCTCCTCTATTGTAAACTTGTCTTTCCCTCATTATAGGGCAAAAAACGGAAGATGTCAGCAATGTTCGGTTGCAGCCCATTTCTCTACTATGGTATTGTATGGGATAGGAAAAGAGGGGAAAATTATGATTGATCGACAAGGGATAATTGTATATCTCCATCATTTAAAACATGCTAAATCGTTGCGAAAGTATGGCCATGTCCATTACATTTCAAGAAAAATGAAGTATGTTGTCCTTTATTGTGATCAAGTGGATGTTGACGATACAATCCGTAAACTTGAACGGCTTCCTTCCGTTAAAAAAGTACTTCCGTCATATCGGCCATTCGTCAAGACGGAATATGAAAATGCTAAACCTGATAAGGCGAAGGAATACGATTATAAAATTGGCCTTTAATCCACATTATCGCAATGGCGGGACAAGATGATTAAGACGGAGGATACCTGTTATATACTGGTAGAACAATTTAATTTCGGCAAATTCGGATGAATGCTTCAACTCGATGTAAATTGGTTCATGACCAAGTGCGAGTGAAGCTTCTTCAAAGAGGAGCCTTCTCTTCGGCTTGGCTTCTCCGGTTTGCGTTATACCTTCCCTGCATACGTATATCGGCATGAAGTTGCTATCTCGGGCAGGGTTGAAAGCAACTGCCAAGGAAATCGCTTGTCCGCTTTTGTTGTTTGAAGCAAAAATGAAGGTTCTATGAATACGGTGCTGATTTGTTTCCATCAGTTCCATGAGCTCATAGATGTCGCTATATCCTTCACCTAATTCAATAAAATACTGTTGCAACATTTATGACACTACCTTTCTTTATTCAAAATATATTCCATCATATCATTGAATAGTTTAAAGCACACATAACATCCTTTGCAATGAGGTGCAGCAATTGAAGATCATACTCCGCATCGTCGGCTTATTAATCATCTTGAATTCCGCTTTGCTCTATATGCATTATAGTCAAATGGCGGATGCTAGCGGGACGCCAGAAAAGGAATCTCGTTACATACAGGAGATCGAAGTAATTAATAGGGAAGATGCTCTCTTCATTAGGCATCATTTTAAAAACTTGGATGCGAGGCGGTACGAAATTATTTTACCCGCTCAGAGCCGAAATCGTGCATGCTATTTAGAGACGGATTCTTCCTGTACGAGGATTAATGAAAATGTAACGGCAATCGTGGAAGGAGAGCAAAGCTGGCAATCGATTTCCTATGAAATTCCGAAACCCGAAAGCTTGGAGAATAGGAAGCTTTTTAAGGAGCCGTTCGCATTGTTGAGGAATGCGAAGCCGGACTTTACTATTTTACATGTGACCGATGAAAGCGGGATTGGCGGATTATGGGTAAGTGGACTGGAGTTAGTCGGTTCTAGACAAATGGACATGATCGAGTATTCGATGTATAGAGGTAGTGGCGGAGTAACAGATCTTTATTGGCAGCGAAACTCTTTACCGCTAGCTTACCGAGGAAGTCGGCTTTCGATTTTCGGGGACTCGATTGATTTTGAAGTTGCGGAGCAGTTAGATAATGGTTTGTTGGAATTGAACGCTCGACATATCGCTGTCGTGTTAGATCCGCAGAGTAAGCCGCTTAAATCATCCCGTTTTTTAATTAGCGAGCTAAAAGAGACGGACCTATCCGACGTAGTTTTAGAGCGAGGTGTGCGCTCGCTTTACATCATACCCGACAATGAACAGCTCGTGGCTGGCCTTATCGCTTCAATCTCTGTCGATACGCCTTCACATATCGGAAAAGTTAATGCTGTATTTGAAACGTTGAAAAATTCGTTAACTACGGATCAATATGAGTTGCTAAGATCCCGGTTGTCCGAGAAACAAGGTGAACGACTTGATGCAGCTGAGCTAGATCGATTGATCGGCGAGGTTTGCGGATGGAAGACTTCCTTCGTTCAAAAAAATAATGAGCGAGCGTATCCGTTTCTGTTGGAAGATACACGAGTTATTACGTTGAACGGAGAAGCTCATGAGGACATCCAAGTCATTATGATGGACAGGCGATCACTATATCCTATAAACAAGGTTTTAACGAGAAACGGCTATTCGGTAACGTCGAATGAAAGTTCAATCTACATTGAAAGTGAAACGGAGAAGTTCAGATTTTCGTTACGGGATCCATTTTACGTATTAAATAATAAAAGATATACGGTACGGGAACGGCCATATATACTCATTGATAACGAGTATTATTTTGAGGAAGATGCATTAAGGCGTCTCTTCCATTTATCGATACAAAAAAACGAAGAAACGATAATTGTGAAATCGTTAGCAGGAGGGAATACAAAATGAGGGTCGTATCTGGATCGAGAAAAGGAATTCCATTGAAGTCATTGCCCGGCAATTTAACGAGGCCAACTTCCGATAAGGTGAAAGAGTCCATCTTCAATATGATTGGCCCTTATTTTGATGGAGGAATTGCTGTGGAATTGTTTGGGGGAAGTGGTTCACTATCTATCGAATCATTGTCTAGGGGAGCGGATGAAGCATACATTTTTGAAAAAAATCCAAAAGCCTGTTCCGTCATTCGTGCAAATGTTGAAAAATGCCGACTTACTGATCAAGTACACATCATTAGAAGTGATGCGAGGAACGCTGTACGATCATTGCCATCCGATATAAAAATAGATTTGCTGTTCATCGACCCGCCGTATGCCGAAGAGAAATTTTACGACTTGGCGGACGAGTTGGTTCAAGCGGGCATGTTATCCGATGATGCGATTGTTGTTTGTGAGCATGACAAGCAATTGACGCTTCCGGAAGCCTATGGAGATTATGTGAAAACTAAAAACCCAGTCTATGGGAACAGTGCGATATCCATCTATATGAAATGAGGTAGCATCTATGAGAAAAATAGCGGTAGTGCCGGGGAGCTTCGATCCTATTACGAATGGACATCTTGATATTATCGAACGTGCGGCAAAAGTTTTTCCTGAAGTGAGAGTTGCTGTTATGAACAACTCGGCAAAAAAATCTTTGTTTTCAGTAGAAGAACGGATGGAATTAATACGGAACGTTACATCGAAAATTCCAAATGTCATCATAGAATCTTCATCAGGACTTCTTATCGACTATGCCCACAGTGCAGGAGCTTCCGTCATTGTCCGGGGGCTGCGTGCAATTTCTGATTTTGAATATGAAATGCAGATTACATCGATGAACCGTATGCTGGATGAAAGCATAGAAACGTTTTTCGTCATGACGAAAAATCAATATTCATTTCTAAGTTCAAGCATTGTCAAAGAGGTTGCGCGGTATGGGGGAGATGTATCCGCTCTCGTTCCTTCTATAGTCGAGAAAGCATTGCGAGAAAAGTACATAGTCTAAAAAAGAATGGTTATGACATAGTGTTTGTCATAACCATTTTTTATAATAGGAAATACAAAATGATTGGCACTGTGACGATACTCCAAACTCTGCTAAGCAAGTATGGGGAAAGGGGTGTATCAGTCGTTTTCGCAATAACGAATACTTGCATATGGATGCTCAGTCCATTTAAAGAAATAATAGCCGCAATTAAAAACGGAAATACCGGGCTTGTGAAAAAATGGTCAGTTGCAGATTGAACGCCGGACGTCATTTCAAATAGTGCGAGTAATATTGTTTTTGTAATGCCCATATCAACTGTGAATGCTGTTGATATCGTAGTCGTCAATACGTTTCCAAGTGATGAAAAGAAGATTACAGTCGTTGCGACAAGAATGATGACTGTAGAGCTTTCTTTTATCGATTCTAAAAAAGGAGAGTTGACACGTTTTTTCGTAATGTGTTGTTGGGGTGTATCTAGTTCGCGTTGTCTTCTTCTTATGGCTAACAGTGTGAAGAGTAAAAATAGAATATTTGCGATATGGATGGCGGCTAATAGTTTCCATCCGGTTGTCGTATTACCGAATAGCTCAGTGCCTACGAATCCTAAGATGAACATGGGGCCTGGCGCATGACAGGCGGCAAGCAAATATCCGCTTTCCCGCCTAGATAATTCGCCGTTTTTAACCATTTCCGTAACGGTGACAGCACCGACAGGAAATCCACCAAAAGATCCGAGAACGTATGCTTTCATATAACGTTTCCAACTTTTCGTTGACGGGTTTTCCACAGGCACTTTTAAAAGCCACTGCGTCAAGATGATGTACGGGAGCAAATAAGGTAGCAAGGCGTGTACAAATAATTGCGCGCCGGCCTCAGCTCCATCATGTGCAATTCCAGGTTGTAAGATGAAGAGGATTATTAACCCCCAAATAACAGCGATGCTAATCATATTTTGTTTCGTTGGATAGTGTCTGAGGTGGATTTCATTCAAGTGCCTCCTTCCGGGAAGTTCGGTTACTGTTGTTTTGCTTTATTATGGATATTTTCGGTGTAAGGAATTACTATGTAATATATATGCCCCGTAAGTACAGGCTATTAATGGAGGTGTGTGAGTATGAGAATGAAACGGATTGGATTATATGCTTTCGCTTTGCTTCTTATATTGTTTTTATTTATTTATCCTCTCGATGCATACATATCGAAACCGGGTGGGGCTTATGATTTAGCGCCGATAGTAGAAGTCGTTGGCGGGGATAAGGATGATGAAGGAACGTTTAGCCTCATGACGATTTCAATCGGAAAGGCCACTCCTTTCTCGTATATCGCTTCGAACTTTACTGATCGAATGAAAGTCCTTCCAATTAGTAAAGTGAGAAGGGAAGGGGAAAATGATAAAGAATACACTATTCGTCAAAAAAAGCTTATGTCAGATTCCCAATTCAACGCAATTACAGTCGCATTCGACAAAGCTGGAATTCCAGTCGACATTACATATGATGGTGTCTTCATCGTGTCTGTTCTAAAAGGTGGAGCGGCGGATGGGAAACTTGCGACGGGTGATAAAATTCGTTCGGTCGATGGGGAGCAGTTGAAAGAGGGAGGTCAATTTGCATCATTGATTTCCAAGAAAGGCAAAGGTGATAAAGTTGCAGTTACCGTTGAACGGGATGGTAAGTTCTTGGATGTTGAAATCACTTTAAGTGAAATACCGAAATCAGGTGGGCGAATTGGTTTAGGCGTGGAATTCCAGGAAGACCGTGAACTTGCGACTAATCCGAAAGTGGAAATTAGAACTGCCGATATCGGCGGACCTTCCGCAGGACTCATGTTCACATTGGAAATAATGAATCAGTTGCTCGACGAAGACTTAACGAAAGGGTACAACATCGCAGGAACTGGTGAAATGCTGCCTGATGGAACAGTTGGTCGGATCGGTGGGACCGATTTTAAAATTATGGCGGCTGATCGTGAAGGAGTAGAAATCTTTTTCGTGCCAAACGATTATTTGTCGGATGAAGTTCGAAATAGAAATCCAGGAATTGTGACGAACTATGATGAAGCTTTGAAAACGGCAAAAAATATAGGTACGACAATGAAAGTCGTACCCGTTTCAACAATCGATGATGCATTGAATTATTTGAAAGAATTAGAAGAGAAGTGATGTTCCATTATCGGTGATAGTTGATAGTCTAAGCCGATTTTGGAATTACTTTTCCCTTCTCCAAGCGCTAACGCATAAATATCGGATGCAATAATGTCCATGTCCATTGAGGAATTGGAAATTGAAGCGACTTTACTTATGAGTGGTAGGGGAAGATCCTTTTTCACCCCATTTAAATAGGATCGCCCTTCATTCGTCATCCCGAGTAAGCGTAAATATGAAGGTTTCTCTATTCCGGCGCGCATTTCTTTCGAGAAACCGGTTAGTATATGCGTGAGCATCCGTTGTATCCGTGTCCATGTGTACCGTTTGGATTTCACTGCCTCCATAAATGTTTGGAACGATTCATTTGATTGGGCAGCACGATATACGAGGTTTTCAATACCTTCAGATACATCGGCAATAGAATGTAGACGGGAAGGTCCATCCCTTAATATGACGAATCGAAGAAATGGGTAAAAGGTTTCCCAATTGCCGAACCCATTTCTTTCAGATTGCCATTCAAGGAGGAAGTTCCTCGTAGCGTCTGGAATAAAATCTGCCACATCATCAAGTGTTTCTGACCCAAAGAACGATTTACGGATGCCAGTCGCACTTGCGATTTTTTCGTTAGTTAACGTTTCATCATGGTAACCGGCTCCCATCCGTTTTATTGTCACGGCTTCCATTGATGATCCAATCGACTGCGCTGCTTCCATATAATGAAACCCTAAAATGTTATTTGGCAGCGATAAATCGACTACTGGAACCGCAGGCTGTCCTTCTTGAATTGTTTTATACGCTCGATTTAACGCCATCGGGTAGCTCAATCCTTCAGTGACTGCATTTTTTACTGCCAAATCGTATTCTGGACCATGACGACTAATGAGTTGTAAGCTGTTTTGAAAAGGCTCTAAATTACCGTCTTCGCTTCCGAAACAAAACGCACTGCACTGAGCTGCCTCAAGCAGCTCGATAGCCCCTTGTGCAAATGTAGGGGCATTCGCTGTTGCGAAACGGTAAGGCAACTCGAATACGATGTCCACGCTGGACTTGAGGGCCATCTTCGTCCGCGTCCATTTGTCGACAAATGCGGGTTCTCCTCTTTGAAGGAAATTGCCACTCATGACCGCAATGATGACATCCGCTCCAGTTGCCTTTCTAGCCTGCTGTGCATGGTAGACATGTCCATTATGCAATGGATTATATTCAACGACGATACCTGTAGCTTTCAATAAGTCCACCCCTTCGATATAATCTATTTAAATTATACGTTCATGCGTTTTTGGTGACAAGAAAATATCTTGACATCCCTTTTTATCCATTATATAATCAACAGTGTTGTCTAGAGGTGATAATGACATGAAATGGTCCATTCATCAACTACAGAAATACAGGCAAGGTGCATTGCCGCTTGACGAAGCGGTCAACCTTGACTCCGTCAAAAAACGGAATCCGGAAATCCGGGATATTAAGCCTGTCCACGTAACCGGCAGCTGTATAATCGGTTCGAAAAAACTGACATGCCATTTCCATCTTGAAGGTGTGATGACATTACCTTGTTCTCGAACATGGGAAGATGTCGACTACCCATTTACTGTGGAATCGGACGAACAGTTCAGTTGGGATGAAGCTACACTTGCGACGGATGATATGATTCATCCGGTTGTCGGTGAAGTTATCGATCCGACCCCGATTTTTGAAGAGTTAATTCTTCTTGAAGTGCCTTTACAAATTTTTGGCGAAAACGCTGATGAAATGAAAAGTGCCGAGGGGAAAGGTTGGTCCTATACAACTGATGAAGAACTCGAAGAACGGCTTCGTGAAGAAAAGGAAAAGAAGGTCGATCCGCGTTTAGCGGGTTTAGCTGATTTTTTCAATACGGACAAGGAATAGTCGAAATATAAGGAGGTGCCTCAAATGGCAGTACCAAAGAGAAGAACTTCAAAAACATCTAAAAGACTTCGTCGTACGCACATCAAACTACAAGTTCCAGGCATGACAACTTGTGAAAATTGCGGCGAAATGAAACTTGCGCACCGCGTTTGCAAATCTTGCGGTCATTACAAAGGAAAAGACGTAGTAGGAGAGTAATTTCTTCTACTTAAAGACCACCGTGAGGCCATGGCTCCGGTGGTTTTTTTATACTATAAAGCGGAGGCGGCCTGCTTAGATGCGACAGGCATAAGGCGAAGATGCGAAGTGGCGCTTTTTGCCACACAGCATCTTTGACTTATGACCCCGAGCATCTGGCCGCCGGAGCTAGATTGTACAAAAGCGGAGCTAGACATTAAAAAAGGAGGGATTGGCTTGTCATATAAAATTGAAATTAATGACGGAATCGCAACGTTCATCATTAATCGGCCCGAAATGAGAAACGCGATTAACTATGCCGTTATGGACGGTCTTGAAACATTTTTAGCAAAAGTCGAATCGGACGACAGCATAGCGTATGCAGTAATTACAGGGGAAGGTGATCGCGCATTTTGTTCAGGAGGCGATCTCTCAGAATTTCACGGCTTCCGCACTGCGGATGACGCCTTTCCGATGTTAAGTAGGATGGCGAAGATATTATACAGATTGTCGACATTGCCAGTTCCGGTTATCGGACTCGTTAACGGTGCGGCTGTCGGTGGAGGATGCGAAATCGCTACTGCATGTGATTATAGACTCGTTTCATCGAAGGCAAAGGCTGGATTTATCCAAGGGACGCTCGCGATTACTAGTGGATGGGGTGGCGCCACACAACTCTTTCTGAAAATGAATAATTACGCTACAGCGTTGAAATTAGTAGCAGAGGCGAAAGTTCATACAGCAGAAACGTTAAAAGTAATTGGTTGGGCGACGGACGTTTACGATGGAAATCCACAAGATGGATTAAAAAAGTTTCTTACCGACATGGAGAAAATACACCCTTCGGTTCATCGAGCATATAAAAAGATTGCTATTAGAAATTGGCAAACGGATGAAGTTGAAAGGCAAATGCTTGAAGAGGCTAAGCAATGTGCACAGTTATGGGAAAGTGATGCGCACCATAAGGCTGTTGAGAGTTTTCTGAAGAAATAGTTGAAAACGGTTTCATTCATCGTATACACTATAAATGGGGAGAAGTTCAAACAACGCTGCTTGGGGGGATTGACTATATGAACAAAATACTAATTGCGAATCGTGGGGAAATCGCAATGAGAATTATGAAGACATGCAAGCGGATTGGCATTAAGACGGTTGCTGTCCATTCAGAAGCCGATGAGCATATGCCGTTCGTGAAATTTGCGGATGAAGCATATAGTATCGGACCGGGTCCTGTATTGCAATCGTATTTGAAAGCGGATACTATTATCGAAATTGCGTTGAAAGTCGGGGCAGACGCAATTCATCCGGGCTATGGACTTTTGTCTGAGAATGCTATATTTGCAAGAAAAGTATGTGATGCCGGCTTAACGTTCATCGGCCCTGACGCTGAAACAATTGAACTAATGGGTGATAAAATCGCTTCTAGAATGAAAATGAAAGATGCCGGCGTACCGGTCGTTCCTGGGACAGATGAAGGGGTATCGTCTTTGGAGGAAGCGATAAAGGCTGCAGAACGTATTGGATATCCGGTTATGCTGAAAGCAAGTGCAGGCGGCGGTGGCATCGGAATGGTTCGGTGTGAAAGTGAGCAAGCGCTCAGTCAACACTTTCTATCTATTAAAAGTAGGGCAAAAGCCTATTTTGGGGATGACGTCGTCTTTCTTGAAAAGTATATTGATCATGCACGTCATATCGAAGTTCAAATTTTTGGGGATGACAAAGGGAATATTGTCCATCTATTCGAGCGGAACTGTTCGGTGCAACGGCGAAACCAGAAAGTGATTGAAGAATCTCCATCACCATCCTTGTCGAAAGAGGTAGCAAGGCGGTTGTATGAGGCAGCTGTTGCTGCTGCGAAAGCTGTTCATTATCGAAATGCGGGAACTGTGGAATTCATTTTATCGGAAAACGATGATTTTTATTTCCTTGAAATGAATACCCGTCTACAAGTGGAGCATCCCGTTACTGAAAAGGTGACAGGCTATGATTTAGTGGAGTGGCAGATCGAAGTGGCGAGGGGCAATGAATTGCCGGTCAAGGATCAGCGACAAATTAAAAGTGTTGGTCATGCAATCGAATTCCGCATTTATGCAGAGGACCCTACCACTTTCATGCCGTCCCCTGGAACAATCCGTAAAATGGAATGGAGTGACTTAGCTGCTGTGCGCATTGATTCGGGATATGAAGAGGGTGGGAATGTCACGCCATTCTATGATCCTATGATAGCAAAAGTGATTGTCCATGCGGATGAGCGTCAAGAAGCGATAAACAAAGCAGAACAATTTTTTACGTCATTTACAATTGAAGGGGTCAAGACGAATATTCCGCTCTTTCAACGTTTTGTACGATCTGAGGAATTTGGAAATGGAAATTACAATACAAATGTATTGGCGGGATGGCTGGAAACTCAAAAGGGGGAAGTAGGAAAATGACACAATTGAAAGCTGCGATGGCGGGTACGGTGTTTACAGTAAATGTGGCTGAAGGTGATGAAGTACAAGTAGGTCAAGTAATTATCGTCCTCGAGTCGATGAAAATGGAGATTCCTATCGAAACAGAAGTTTCAGGAAAAGTGGCCTCCATTCATGTCCAAGTAGGCGATTTCGTAAATGAAGAGGATGTATTGGCAGTAATCGAAGGATAAGGTGAGCTGTTAAAGTAATATGTAGCTGAATGGGTGAATGTGATCGGGAGGGGTAGAACGATGACGAATGTGATTGGACAGACGAATTACAACGAGAAACTAGATAGTAGAATTGAGAAGGTAATGTCGGGAGGGCATCCGAAGTATCACGAGAAATTGAAGGAGCAACATAAATTATTTGTACGTGATCGCCTCAAGCTCCTTTTCGATGACGGTAAGTATATGGAGGATGGGCGCTTCGCCAATTGTGAAGCTGATGATTTACCGGCCGACGGTGTTGTTACTGCGATGGGGGAAGTAAATGGGCAAACTGTTTGTGTCATGGCGAATGATTCAACAGTGAAAGCCGGGTCTTGGGGAGCGAGGACAGTTGAGAAAATTATTCGTATCCAAGAAATTGCCGAGAAAAATAGAGTGCCGATGCTGTATCTCGTCGATTCCGCGGGTGCAAGAATTACGGATCAACTTGAAATGTTTCCGAACCGTCGGGGAGCTGGACGAATATTTCATAATCAAGTGAGGTTATCGGGTTTTATTCCCCAAATATGCTTATTATTTGGACCTTCGGCAGCAGGTGGGGCTTACATTCCTGCATTTTGCGACATCGTTATTATGGTGGAAGGTAATGCATCCATGTATTTGGGATCCCCGAGAATGGCGGAAAAAGTGATCGGTGAGAAAGTAACTTTGGAAGAGATGGGTGGGGCGAGAATGCATTGCTCCATAAGTGGCTGTGGTGATGTCCTCGTTGAGAGCGAAGAGGAAGCAATAAGCGAAGCGCGTCGCTATTTAAGTTTTTTCCCGGCGAACTTCACCGAGAAGCCGCCGCTTAAAGATGCAGTCGCAGCTAAGTCAGGAAGGTCTCTCGAAGAAATTATTCCTGAGAATCAAAACGCGCCGTTCGATATGTATGAAGCAATCGATGCATTGATCGATGAAGGTAGTTTCTTTGATGTAAAAAAATTATTTGCTCCAGAACTAATTACAGGACTTGCGCGGATTGAAGGGCAAACTGTTGGGATTATCGCAAACCAGCCGAAGGTGAAGGGGGGCGTCTTATTCGTTGATTCGGCGGATAAGGCGGCGAAATTTATTAACTTATGCGATGCATTTTCGATTCCATTGTTGTTTTTAGCGGATGTCCCAGGTTTCATGATTGGAACAAAAGTTGAACGAGATGGTATTATTCGGCACGGTGCGAAGCTAATTATGGCGATGAGCTCGGCAACTGTCCCTAAAATTTCCGTCGTTGTCCGGAAAGCTTATGGTGCTGGACTATATGCAATGGCTGGTCCGGCGTTTGAGCCGGATGTATGCATTGCATTGCCAACTGCACAAATTGCAGTGATGGGGCCGGAAGCGGCAGTTAATGCGGTGTATTCAAATAAAATCGAAGCGATCGAGGACCCGAAAGAGAAACTCGCTTTCGTGCAGGCAAAACATAAAGAATATAAAGAGGAAATCGATATTTACAAGATGGCTTCCGAGCTAATTATCGACGAAATTATCGCACCTTCAGACTTGCGGAATGTCCTTGCTGACCGTTTTCGCTTTTATTCGACAAAAGAACTTCCATTACCACTTAAAAAACATCCTGTCTATCCTGTATAATCGAATATAAGAAAAATAAAAGGGCGCCTTTTCTGGAGGTAGCCCTTTTTGAAAAAGGGGGAATTGCATGGAAGTTGTTGTCGTTGGGGCGGGTTCTATCGGTTTGCTCATCGGTTCGTACTTAGCTGAAGCAGGTGTGAACGTCGTGTTTTTAGTGAGACGGGAAGAGCAGGCGTCGGCCATCCGGGAATTAGGAATTCGGAGGGTTAATAGTGATCGGACCGAAACAGTGTTGAAAGTGGACGCACAAATAGACGTAAGCGAGCTGCCAGAAGACGCGCCTTGGATAGTTGCAACGAAGTATCAAGGAGTTGCAACTATCGTAGAAACTATTGTTGAGAGGAAATTAAGGAATGCTGTCATGTTCGTTCAGAATGGGTATGGCCATTTCAAATACGTGAGTGAATCTGAACTGCCGAATGTGTTTTTTGCGACAGTCGAGCATGGCGCAGGCCGATTGGACAATCGAACCGTTTCTCATAACGGAGTCGGTGCCATAAAGATTGCTTCTTACCGGGGAGAGGGGACGAGTTTTGAATTTATGAAAAACGTCCATTCGGAAGATTTTCCAGTAACGTTTACGAATGACGCGCATCATATTGTTTTACGAAAAGTACTAATTAATTGCATGATCAATCCTTTAACTGCGATTTTGCAAGTGAAGAACGGCGACTTAGTGGAGAATAGATACGCCAAAACACTTTTTGATCAGTTGTATGATGAAATTATAGTAGCTTTTCCTGAAATGAAAAACGATTTATCAAAAGCTGCGGTTGAATCTGTTTGTTTGAAAACTGCAAAGAACAAATCGTCCATGTTGACAGATCGGATGAGAGGGAATCCGATGGAAATAGAGACGGTAGTATCGTCTGTCATTCAAATGGGTGAACGTCGCGGTGTAAGCTTGCCGTTTTTGCGAACACTCGAAAATATGCTACTAGCGATAGATAGGAGTTGATCAGCGTTGATGAATGGCCTCCTGTCAATCGTTACGGGAATTGTCGTTTTGTTTCCATTTCTCATTACGATCATCTTCCTATTCGTTATGAGGAGAATGGGGAAGGCGCCTGCTACTGTTATTGGAAAGGCGGCGGATTTTACAACCCCTTTTTTGTTTTTATCAGTTTATATTACGTCAATGACTATTTTTGACAAAGGAACCGGTTTTACGATTATTTCTGTTGCCATTTTATTAGCTATATTATTCGCGGTTATGGAGAGAATGAAGGAGAAAGAGTTCCAAATCACTCGTGTTTTCCAGAAAACATGGAGGTTGTATTTTTTACTACTTTCATTTGCATATGTCATTCTTTTCGTCGTTGGTGTCGTTTTCAAAATATCGGAATATGTAAAATGATGGGGAAATAATTCAGTCTACAAGCTTTTATTTTTCAATCTGCAGAATGAGAATGATATACTCTGTTCATATGAGTAAAAAGGGGCATCAATGATGGAAATCGAAACAATGGTCTTGAAAAACCGGAACAAAGTGATGGAAGCTTATGAGCGTGACAATGAATTTATACATAATTTCTTTGATTATAAAAATGAAAGGAGTTCTTATCCCGAAAGGCTAGCGGAATTACGTAATCGCTCGTTTCTAAGGAATGAACTTTCCTCTGTCATCCGTTCCTTCATGGAACCGTTCGGCATATCGAAGAAAGCTTCGATACATCTAGAGGAACTTACGGAAAATGGTGTCGTCGTCATCGGCGGCCAGCAAGCAGGCATTATGACGGGTCCGCTCTATTCTATTCATAAAGCGATTACGGTTATTTTACTTGCGGAGAAGAAACGGAGAGAGCTTGGAGTTCCTGTAATTCCTGTATTTTGGGTGGCAGGAGAAGATCATGATTTAGATGAAATTAATCACGTCTATACAGAAACGTCTAATGGAACGATGAAACTTAAGTATCCAGAAAAGTTCATCTTGAAATTGATGGCTTCCGACGCGAAATACTCCAGTAAAGAAATGACGACATTCATAGAAAACGTTTTTCGTCAGTTCGGAGAAACGGAACATACTCGCGCATTGATGGAGGAAGTGTTGACAGCGGCCGATATGGAAGAGACATTTACCGGATTTTTCGTTAGACTGATAAACGGGCTATTTCACGAACAAGGTCTTCTTTTCATCGATTCGGCGTACAAGCCGTTACGTGAAATCGAAAAAAGCCACTTCGCTCAATTCATCGTAAAGTCTGATGAGCTCGCAAAATTGGTTGTCGAGAAAGAAGAGCAATTTTCCCAATTGGGATTTGGTAAACCGATTGAAGCTGAAAAGGAAGCTGCGCATTTGTTTTATGTGCATGAAACTGGGCGGGTTCTTCTTTCTAAGGAGGACGGGGATTTCGTAAATGATAGTACGGGAATTCGTTTCACGCGTGACGAAATGCTGCATATTGCTAACAATAAACCTTGGTTGTTAAGCAATAATGTTGCTACGCGTCCTATTATGCAAGATCTCGTTTTCCCGGTTCTCGCTTTCGTCGGAGGGCCAGGAGAGATTGCATATTGGGCATTATTGAAAGAAGCTTTCCAGCTTTTTAATATCCGCATGCCAATCATTGCTCCAAGAATATCGATGACATTAGTTTCGAAACGTGCAAAACAAGCGATGGAGTCGACTTCTATGACGCTAGAAGAAGTGTTTGCTGGAAAAACCCCTGAAGTTCGGGAGCAGTTTGTTCATTCATTGCAAAATGAACGATTTGAAAACCTGATTTTAGAAACGGAAAAGCAATTGAAAAGTAAATATGAGGAACTTGAAGTCGTTTCAAGTATAGCGATGCGTCAATTACTTGAGAAGAATTTAAAATTCCATCAAAAGCAATTAAATTATTTACGAAAGAAAGCCGAAGAGGAGCTACTCATTCGACACGAATCGGAACTTCGCAAATATAGCATAATTGAAAATGAGCTGTTTCCGGGAGGTTCGTTACAAGAACGGATCTATACGCCTTATCTTTTCATGAACCAATATGGTCCTGATTTGGTAAAAGACCTACTTCGTCAGCCAATTAAAATGGACGGTACTCATCAAATCATCTACTTATAAATAAAGAATTAACGCCGATGCAGGTATTAATGACTGCATCGGCGTTTTTTTATTCATTTACGAGTTTATGTCTCAATGAAACAAGTACTATATTCACATTTTACTATGAAAATAGAATTTGAGTGGAGGATTGTGGGGGGATGTGGTACATTAAAAACATATAGTGGGGTGAAGAGTATGTTCATGGGCGAATATCAGCACACTATAGATGCAAAAGGCCGTTTGATAGTCCCTTCGAAGTTCAGGGAATATCTAATGGATGGTTTTGTGTTGACTCGTGGATTGGATAACTGCCTCTTCGGTTACCCTATGGAGGAATGGAAACGGCTTGAAGAAAAACTGAAGGCGCTGCCGGTTACAAAGAAAGATGCACGTGCATTTGCCCGATTCTTTTTCTCAGGTGCTACGGAAGTTGAACTTGACAAGCAGGGCCGTGTTAATATTCCATCCTCATTATTGGACTACGCAAAAGTTGAAAAAGATTGTGTCGTCATTGGTGTTTCAAGCCGCATTGAAATCTGGTCAAAGTCTTCTTGGGATTCCTATTACGACGAGTCGGAGCAATCATTCAATGAAATTGCGGAAAACATTATTGACTTTGATTTTTAATGCGAAAGCGGAAGCCACTAGGCGCTGGAGCTAGATGATAAAACACTAAAGGAAAGTAGGCGGTTTCAATGTTCGATCATATAACAGTATTACTTCACGAAGCCGTCGATGGGCTCAACATTAAACCCAATGGCATTTATGTCGATTGTACACTTGGCGGTGCAGGACATAGTTTGGAAATAGTGAAGAAGCTTTCGGCAGGCGGCAGATTGATTTGCTTCGATCAAGATACGACAGCAATTGACGCTGCCAAAGTGAAGCTAAACGATTATTTAGAGCAAGTTACATTCATCCATTCGAACTTCAGAAACTTAAAAGATGAACTGGCGAAGATTGATGTACATTCAGTAGATGGCATTTTATATGACCTTGGCGTTTCCTCGCCGCAGCTTGATACGCCCGAGCGTGGATTCAGTTACAATCATGACGCCGTGCTTGATATGCGCATGAATACGGAAGCGGAATTGACTGCCTATGAAGTAGTGAATGAATGGGCATATGAAGATTTGGTACGTATCTTTTATAGATATGGGGAGGAGAAATTTTCTAAGTCTATCGCTAGAAAAATCGAAGAAGCACGAAAACACGCACCGGTTAAAACGACAGGCGAGCTCGTGGAGTTGATTAAAGAAGGTATTCCTGCGGCTGCACGAAGAACAGGGGGACATCCTGCGAAAAGGGTTTTTCAGGCGATCCGAATAGCTGTGAATGATGAGCTTGGGGCGGCAGAGGATTCCTTGACGGATGCATTGACGATTATGAATCCCGGTGGTCGCATTTGTGTAATCACGTTCCATTCGCTTGAAGATAGATTGTGTAAGACGATCTTTAAAGAGGCCTCCTCCATGCCGGAATTGCCTCCGAATTTACCAGTCGTTCCTGAGGGAATGGATCCGGAGTTCAAATTAGTAACGAGAAAGCCGATCCTTCCAAGTGAAGGTGAAATTGAAGTGAATAAAAGATCCAGATCTGCAAAGTTGCGGATCGTAGAGAAAAAATAAAGGGGGAACATGTCGGATGGCATTGGAACAGAGAAGCTTTCAAATGAATACGATACATGAAGTTCATACACCACAATCACCGAATAGTAATGAGACACAACAGCCTACGAGGCGTCCAAGAAAACTTTTCTCGGCTGGAGAAAAATTCCTGTTCGTGCTGTTCGCTGCAGTTCTCGTACTGTTCTCTACAATGATTTTGCATACACAAGCCCACATCAATGATACAAATAAGGAAGTGCAAAAACTCAACAACGACATCGTAGAGATTTCAAAACAGAATACAGAGTTGTCCATACAAGTGAGCGAGAAATCTACATACGAAGTTATTTGGAATAAAGCGAAGGAGCTCGGCTTGAATCTTAACGAGAAAAACGTAAAGGTCGTGCCTGGACGATGAAAAAGAAGTTTCGATTTCAATGGGGAGCCTTTCTGATGTTCGTAATTTTCGGAGGGCTCTTTTTTCTTTTGTTTCTGCGATTGTTGAGCATTCAAATAACAGGACAGGCTGAAGGAAGACAAATGGCTGCCATGGCCGAAGCGAAATATGCGAGAGAGGCAATCTTGAAAGCCGAAAGGGGAAAAATTATCGATCGTAATGGCGAGATGATTGCTTCCGATACGTTAAGTTATCGGTTAATCGCTATTTTGAGTGAAAAAGCTACTGAAAAGGGTGCGAAAGAACCGAGGCATGTCACAGATTTTAATAAAGCTGCGGAATTATTAAGCAGGTTCATCCCGATGGAAAAAGAGAAGATGATCGAAATTAGGGATGCTGCGATAAAAAGGAATTCAGAGACGTATCAGATTGAGTTTGGTAAAGCGGGCCGCGATATAAGCCATGAAACGATGCTAGCTATAAAAGAGGCTGCTGAAGAAGAAGACATTACTGGACTGCAGTTCATCGAAGATAAGAAGCGTTTTTATCCAAATGGGAATTTTGCTTCGTATTTGATTGGTTTTGCGATACGCGAGGAAGATGAGAAAGGGAATGTTTCGACGGTCGGTAAAATGGGACTTGAGCAGACATACAACGAGGAACTTACTGGGACGAACGGTAAAGTAGATTACCAGACGGATATTTGGGGATACATTCTACCAAAAACGGAAAAAAAGATCGTTGCTGCAAAAGATGGTTTGACGATTCAATTGACGATTGATAAGACGATCCAAAATTTCGTCGAAGACGCGATGAATCAAGTCAATGAGAAATATTCACCTGAAAAGATGCTCGTCATTGTTACGAACCCGAAAACTGGAGAAATTTATGCGATGAGCCAGCGTCCTTCGTTCCATCCATCCACACGCGTTGGGTTGACAGAAAACTGGCTAAATGATGCTGTGCAAAACACGATTGAACCAGGTTCCACGATGAAGATGTTTACATTGGCGGCGGCAATCGAGGAGGGGAAATGGGATCCTTTTGCTGAGTTCCAATCAGGACAATATACGATTTATGATAAGACAATCCGTGACGTGAATCGAACCGGTTGGGGAAGAATTAGTTTTCTAGAAGGGTTCCAACGTTCCTCGAACGTATCAATGGCGTACTTATTAGAAAGGATGGGCGACCGGACGTTCATCGACTATTTACACAGCTTTGGCTTTGGGGCAAAGGTTGGTATCGATTTACCGAATGAAGTACCAGGCATTATTTTGGACATTAACCCGAGTGAGAGGTTGACGACTTCTTACGGACAAGGATCCACCGTTACTCCAATCCAAATGATTCAGGCAGCGACGGCGATTGCGAATGACGGAAAGATGATGAAACCGTATGTTATTGATAAAATCATTGATCCGAATAGTGGGGAAGTAGTGGAGGATCATAATGAAGAAGTAAAGAACTCTCCTATTTCCGCAAAAACGGCAAAGCAAGTTCGTGACGTTTTAGCATCAACCGTCACTTCTGATGTCGGGACAGGCCGAAAATTCGCTCTTTCGGGCTATTCGGTAGGAGGAAAGACGGGAACCGCGGAAATTCCTAATAAGGAAGGAAGGGGCTATTTGTCCGGGGATGGCAACTATTTGTATTCATTCCTCGGGATGGCTCCAATCGATGATCCACAGTTATTGACGTACGTAATTGTCCAACAACCGAAGCTTGAGCTTGGACAATATGGGTCGGATCCCGTTGCGGAACTTTTCACTTCGATTATGGAAAGTAGTTTAAAATATATGAATATCCTTCCTGAAAATAGTCAAGAGTCCTCGACAAAGTCTCTATCGAATCATATTGGAGAAAGTGCGGATTCTGCGATTGCAACTCTAGAACAACAAGGGTTTTTACCGATATTGATCGGCGAGGGAGGCAAGGTGAGGAGTCAACATCCTGAAGAAGGTACAAAATTGAGTGAAGGATCTTTAGTCCTTCTCGAAACGGATGGGGATACTGTCCTTCCAAATTTTACTGGATGGTCGAAAAAAATGGCTTTATCATTTAAAATGTTATCAGGGCTCGATATTCGATTGAACGGTGATGGATATGTGACGGAGCAAAGTCTTTCAGCGGGTGCTGTCATTAGTAAAGATGATCCAGTCGTCCTCCAGCTGAAATCACCGAAAGAGCAACATACTCCTGTTGAGCCGAATGAAGAAGACGAGGAAGTGGAAGAGATAATTGGTGGATGATGTATAGCTGTCCCCTCCCGTTCATAGGTTGATAGAAAAACGAAAGGTGTGGGGCTCTGCGTAAATATGCAGATTTGCAATCGAAGAAGAGATTGCGGGCTGTTTTTATCATTTTCCTCATTTCCATATCTATGGTTATAGCAAAGCTCTTCCACGTTCAAATCATTAAACACGAATGGTTAAAAGCGCGTGCGGAAGAGAACTGGGATCGGGAAATCCCTTTTGGAGCGATCCGGGGGGAAATTCAGGATCGAAACGGTGAGCTAATTGTCGGCAACAGACTTGCTCCGACACTTTATTTTATGCCTTCTCAAAACAAAGAGCCGGAAAAGGCTGCTGCTTTGTTAGCAGATATTTTGCAAGTGGATCAGGGCAAGCTACTTGAGAAGATGACGAAGAAAGCTTATATGAACAAATTAGCGCCAGAAGGAAAAAACATTACTCAGGAACAGGCGACAGAAATAGCCAAACTGAAAATTGACGGTTTGTATACAGGTGTTGACTTTGTCAGGAATTACCCGTACGGGGAATTGCTTTCAAGGCTTATCGGGTTCACCGGTTATGACGGTCAAGGCCTTGCAGGCATTGAATATGCATATGATGAGATTTTGCAAGGCACTGGGGATAAAATACGTCTCTATACAGACGCGAAGGCGATACCGCTTCCACATGTCGACGACGGTTTCCAGTCTGGAGAAAATGGAGCGACGATTGAACTGACGATCGATATCGAAATGCAGAAAGTGATGGAGCGGGAACTGATCCAAGCGATGGAAAAATACGATGCTGCACAAGCGATCGGAATTATTATGAATCCGAAGACAGGTGAAATCCTTTCGTTAGTTTCCATGCCGACGTTCCATCCGTCAGAATATCAGAACACCGATCAGACGATCTATAATCGGAACTTGCCGGTTTGGATGACATTTGAACCGGGGTCGACATTTAAAATCGTTACGCTCGCTGCTGGACTTGAAGAAAAGGTAATTGACCTTCATAATCAACACTTTCATGATCCTGGGTATACGATGGTTGCTAACGCGAAATTACGCTGCTGGAAACGGACAGGGCATGGTCACCAATCCTTTTTGGAAGTCGTAGAAAACTCCTGCAACCCCGGTTTCATTGAAATCGGACAACGTTTAGGCGGTGAAAAGCTTGACCGTTATATCCGTGATTTCGGTTTCGGTGAAACGACAGGGTCGGGAATTGCAGGCGAAGCAAAAGGAATCCTGTTTTCAAAAGATGGATTTGGTCCAGTTGAACAGGCGACGACCGCTTTCGGCCAAGGAATTTCGGTAACGCCGATCCAGCAAGTGCAAGCTGTAGCGGCTGCCATAAACGGTGGTTATTTGTATCGTCCGTATATTGTGAAGGAAATTAAGAATGATAAGGGAGAGACGTTGAAATCGTTTGAGCCGGAAATGAGACGACGTGTCATCAGTGAGGAAACTTCCGCGCAAGTGAGAGAGGCATTAGAATCCGTTGTTGCAAACGGCTCCGGGCGCAACGCATTCAATGATGGATTGCGTGTCGGCGGAAAGACAGGTACTGCTCAGAAGGTCGTTGACGGTCGTTATAGTGATGGCGATTACATCGTCTCGTTTATCGGATTCGCACCAGCGGATGATCCTGAGTTACTTGTCTATATCGCAGTAGATAGCCCGAAAAATTCGATTCAATTTGGTGGTGTCATTGCAGCGCCGATTGTTGGCAGGATCATTGAAGAAATTGCTCCCCTTGCTGGCATTGAAAAAAGGGAAGGTCAACTTGAAAAAGAATATCGTTGGGGGGATCCTATTACACATCGTGTTCCGGATTTGACGGGCATGACAAAAGGTATGGTTGCCCGCCAACTTCATACGTATCGTATACAGTGGCATGGTGAAGGAGACGTTATCAAATACCAAATGCCGGTTCCTGATTCTTTAATGAATGTGGACGATATTATTCATGTATATACAGAAGAAGATTAGAAAAGCGGAAGGCGCTTGAAGTTAGACAATATACTTTAAACACAACTACAGTTCCAAAACAAGTAAGGAGAACATACTATGACACTCTTCACGACAACAACGGTCATTACCGTTGCATTTGTACTAACAGCAATTATCGGGGCCGCCATCATCCCGTTGCTCAGAAGGCTGAAATTTGGCCAGAGCATTAGGGAGGAGGGTCCCGAAGCCCATAAGAAAAAAGCGGGCACGCCTACTATGGGTGGCCTTATTTTCCTGAGCTCCATTATCATTACGATGCTCATCCTATCATACATATTTGAAGACGTACTAACTACGCAGTCCATTGTATTGATGATTGTGCTTGCCGGTTTCGGTATAATCGGATTTCTTGACGATTTCATCATCGTCGTCATGAAGCGGAATTTAGGATTGACATCTATCCAGAAACTTATCGGGCAAATCATTATTGCTGTTATCGCCTTTTTCCTATTGAAAATGGGTCCGTTTGAAACGACAGTTTTAATTCCATTCACGGATTTCGCGATAGACCTTGGTGTTTTCTACGTCGCTTTCCTCATTTTTTGGCTCGTCGGATTTTCGAATGCTGTCAACTTATCGGATGGTCTCGATGGACTCGTTGCAGGCACTTCGACGATTGCTTTTGCCGCTTTCGGTGTGCTCGGACTTGTCTATGAGCAATATGACATCGCGACATTTGCATTCGTCGTTTCCGGTGCGATGCTAGGCTTTTTATTGTTCAATATGAAACCTGCCAAAGTATTCATGGGAGATACGGGTTCTTTGGCGCTCGGCGGAGCAATTGCGATGCTTTCGATTTTAGTTAAGCAGGAACTTCTTCTAGTCGTCATAGGCATTGTATACGTAATCGAAACATTGTCCGTTATGATCCAAGTGGCAAGCTTTAAGTTAACCGGAAAACGGGTATTTAAAATGAGTCCGATTCACCATCATTTTGAGTTGTCTGGATGGTCCGAATGGAAAATCGTCATCGTTTTTTGGGGAGTAGCATTATTAGCTGCGATGATCCCCGTACTGTGGGAGGTGATGTAAATGGGAAAGCGAATCGGGTTCAAAGGTAAGAAAGTTCTTGTTCTCGGACTTGCCAAAAGTGGTTATGCCGCGGCAGAACTATTACATTCGCTTGAGGCTGATGTAGTCGTTAATGATTCATCACCTGACAAAGGCAGTGAAGAAGCCCAAGCATTGCGGTCAAGAGGGGTTTCGGTCATTTGTGGCGGACATCCTGAAAATATTCTAGATGAAGGCTTTGATATAATCGTCAAAAATCCTGGTATCCCTTATCACAACCCAGTTATTCGCCAAGCGGTGTTAAAAGGTATCCCGGTTTGGACGGAAATCGAACTTTCTTATTTAGTAAGTGAAGCTCCAATCATCGCTATTACTGGCTCAAACGGGAAGACGACAACGACGACGTTGCTGTATCACATTTTAAATATCGGGGGCAAAAAGCCGTTAATTGCGGGGAATATCGGTACGGTAGCTTGCACTGTTGCACAACATGCAAATCCTGATGAAGTCATTGTTATGGAAGTGTCATCTTTCCAGTTGGCGGGAACGGAAAACTTCCGTCCGAAGATTTCTGTATGGACAAATTTATATGATGCACATCTCGATTACCATGGAACGAAGGAAGAATATGCCTTGGCGAAATCGAAGGTAGCAGCTAATCAGACCGAAGATGATTTCTTTATTTATAATGCCGATCAACTTGAAATGCGACCGTATATTGAAAAATCTGCGGCGCGCAAAATTCCTTTTTCATTGCAAGGGAAAAAGGCGGAAGGGATATCTGCGGATGATGAAATGATTTATTGGCAAGGCGAACCGTATATGGAAAGAGCAATTATTAAATTGCCTGGGCAACATAATCTGGAAAATATATTGGCGGCCACAGCTTCTGCGATTCTTATGGATTGCGACAAGGAAACGATCGAAAATGTACTAAGTTCCTTTACGGGAGTCCGACATCGCATGCAGTTCGTGAAAGAATTGAAAGGTAGAACAATTTATAATGACTCAAAAGCGACAAATACGTTGGCGACAAAAAGCGCCCTTTCTTCTTTTCAATCACCTGTCGTGTTAATAGCAGGCGGACTGGATAGGGGTCACTCATTTGAGGAGCTTAGACCGTATATGGGAAGAGTGAAAGCTGTTCTCGCCCTTGGAGAAACGGCTGGTCGACTCGTCGATTTCGCAGCCTCTTGCGGAGTTCCTTATGCAGTGAAAGTAGCATCGATGGAAGAAGCGGTCCAGGAAGCTTTTGCTGCCTCCTTAGAAGGCGATCAAATTATATTGTCACCAGCTTGTGCAAGTTGGGATCAATTCCCGAGCTTTGAACAACGTGGTGATGCATTTATTGAGGCTGTAATGAAACTTTAACTTTTCAACTTGGACCAATAAGACGGAAGGATGCGTTCACTGGATCAGAAATTAAAGGCTGCCTTCGTCATTTCGGCAGTGTCGTTATCATTAATCGGATTAGCTTTTGTCCATTCTGCAGGATCGTACTGGGGGCAAGTACATTATGCGGATTCTTCCCCCTTTATTGTCAAACAAGGGATTTACATGATTGTTTCCATCGTCATTGCATTTATGTTGATGAAAGGGCCGTGGACATCGAATGAATCTTTTTGGACCGCCTTTTATTACATAACAATATTGTTGTTAGTTGCTGTTATGATTCCTGGCATCGGTGTAGTGCGTAACGGTTCTCAAAGTTGGATTGCCCTCGGTCCGTTCAGCATTCAGCCTGCTGAGTTCGTTAAAGTAGCGCTTATCGGAAAGCTTGCGTGCAATATGAAGCAATCGCCGGGGAAAAATCCGTTTAGGCTAAGCCATTTTGTCCTTATATTATTACCTGCTGCATTAATTATGCTCCAACCAGATTTAGGTTCTGCGGTAATCATGATTGTCTCCGCGTTCGTTATTTTGTTTTTGGCGGGATATCCGTTGTCATTTTTCGGTGTTCTTGGCTTTGTTGGTGTCGGAGCATTCGTTGCTCTTATCGCCGCCGCGCCTTACCGGCTCGACCGAATAAAGTCGTATATTGATCCTTGGAATGATCCACTTGGTACAGGATTTCAAGGGATACAGTCGTTGTTTGCGATAGCGCCGGGTGGATTATTCGGACATGGTTATGGGAATAGCAGGCAGAAATACTTATACTTACCTGAACCGCAAAACGACTTCATATTTTCAATTATTGCTGAAGAGACAGGGTTTATCGGAGCGACGTTCATTCTTATCCTCTTTTCCGTACTCCTCTTGTCTGCTTTTGGAATTGCGATTCGCACACATGATTACAAATCATTTTTAATGACTGCAGGGATGGCCTCAATGATTATTTTTCAAACATTCCTCAATGTCGGTGTCGTGTCGGGTTTATTGCCAGTTACGGGAGTTACATTGCCATTCATCAGTTACGGCGGCTCCTCACTGCTAACGACATGGATGGCTGCGGGGACGATTTTGCATTTTGCTTTTTATAGACAACGAAGTTGAAGGGAGGGCGACACATGGATAAAGTAATAGACATCGAAGAACGGATACCATCCATGAGGGAGAAGCGGAGAAGGAAGACGAATAAAAAGTTTTTATTCATTATCGCTGTATTCTGTATCGCCCTTCTAGTACTATTGTATTTCCAATCCCCACTTAGCAAAGTGGGTGAAGTGAAAATCCACGGTGCTGAACTTTATGATGAACGTTATTACTATGAAAAGAGCGGAATTGTAGAAGGTGCCTCTTATTGGGGATTTGAGACGAAAGAAGTAGAAAGAGATCTTTTAAAACTCGAAAGCGTTAGCGCTGTTTCTGTAACGAGAAAATGGTTGAGAGATATCGACATTTCCGTAAGTGAATGGAAATCAGTCGCCTATATGGAAAATGGAGGGGACTATCGTTTACTGCTCGAAAACGGTACTCTATTCCCGGGTAGTAGGAATTACCCGAACGTCCCGATTTTGAATCATATGGACAACCCTCAACTTAGGGGGAAGGTAACGAAGCAATTAATGAAAATGGATAAAAATGTTCTGCAAATGATTTCCGAAATCATCTATACTGGGACAGAGGAGACTCCGGATACAATTATTGCGTATATGGATGATGGATATGAAGTTCATGCGATACTGCACACTTTCGCAGAGAAGATGGATTATTACCCGGACATAATAGCTCAACTTGGAGATCTTGAAAAAGGCATAGTCAATATGGAAGTAGGTATATTCTTTACACCTTATAGCGAAGTTTACGGAAAAGGTAGTATAAATGAAGGGGAAGGTGATGAAGATGGCGAAGAAAATGGGTGAGGATGACAAAAAAAGAGGAAGATACATCTTATACTCTTTCGTCTTTCTCATACTCGGTTTCATCTTCGCGTTTTCCTATCGTACGCTAGGGAAAGATAGTGGTCAAACTTCCGTCGAATCCCCTACATTTCAACAGGAGGAACAATATCGAGAAGAATTAATCGCCCAAAAGGAAAGGAATAAGCAGCTCACTGATGAAATCCAAGCGAAGCAAGGTGAGATTCGTGACTATGAAAAGTCTTTTTCTGAAAGCGAAGAAAATCATACCGTGCTAGTCGAGGAAGCGAAAGACCTTCGGCTGCTCCTAGCCATAATTCCGGCTTCCGGCCCGGGAGTTCGTGTTACTTTAAAGGACAACGATTATGATCCTGTTGTACAAAATCCGAATGACTATATTGTCCATGAAAGTCATGTACTTCGTGTTGTTAATGAACTAAAAATTTCCGGCGCACAAGGAATTGCGATAAATGGACAACGCATTTCATCCAATTCATATATTAAATGTACTGGTCCTGTTATCACGATTGACGGAAGAGCGCTTCCCGCACCTTTCGTCATCGAAGCTGTAGGCGATGCCGATGTTCTCTCTGCCTCTTTAAAACTAGGCGGCGGAGTGATTGACGGATTGGTGCATGATAATATCGTCGTCACGTTGGAACAATTAAAAGAAATTAAACTTCCCGCACTAAGGGACGAAGCATGATTAACTACGGAGGAGGGAGGATGTTCGTTGAAGAAAGCTATCAACTGGAAATTTACAATTGTCCTCCTACTAATCGGATTTATGATTGCTGTTCAATACAATACAGTTGAACATCCTAAGGAACGTGATACGAGGGATATTTGGGCAATTCGCCAAGAGTTGGCGGAAGAGAAAAAAATCCATTCAGAGCTCCTGACTGAAATTCGTGAGTTGGATAGGACGATTTCATCCTACAGAACATTAAGCGAATCGAGTGCAGGACAAGCATTAAAAGATACGGTGGACAAGCTACATAATAAGGCGGGGACGACCGATATAACGGGACCAGGCTTAACGATTGAAGTTCGTCCTTCGGTGGAAAGCATGGTGTCTGGAATACCAATCACGAGTATTTCATCCGACTTGCTTACACGTTTCGTCAATGAAGTGAATCGTTTTAAAGGTATACACATGGAAATAGACGGCAAGCGCTATACGATGTTGAGCGCTATACGTGTTATTAACGGATCGACTTCTGTCAATGGACTGAATGTCAAGACGCCTCCCTTTACGATAAAAATCATTTCGCCAACAATGTCGGATAGCGAAAAGCTTTACAATTATTTGTTGGCATCGTCCATCCATGACGATTTCTATCTCGATAATCTCGTGCTTGAAATCAAACAGCCGGAGAACGATGTGACCATTCGTGGATATCCCGATAAATTCGAAAATATCTATTT
Organism: Sporosarcina sp. UB5; assembly: GCF_050859005.1. Classification (GTDB taxonomy): domain Bacteria; phylum Bacillota; class Bacilli; order Bacillales_A; family Planococcaceae; genus Sporosarcina. The sequence continues at coordinate 3,061,757 of NZ_CP125984.1, read as the reverse complement.
GGAAGAACTTCCGAAAGGGGAATAACAATGTGGTTGCCACTGCTAGGTTTAATACTCGGAGTTTCACTGGGACTTTTATCGGATATACAGATCCCGCAAATTTACAGCAACTATTTGTCCATCGCTGTGTTAGCTGCATTGGACACTCTTTTCGGAGGAATACGAGCACATCTTCAACAGATTTATGATGATAAGGTGTTCATTTCCGGCTTCTTCTTCAATATTGTCCTTGCAGCTGGATTAGCATTCCTCGGCGTGCATCTCGGAGTGGATTTGTATTTGGCTGCCGTATTTGCATTTGGGGTAAGGTTATTCCAAAATATAGCTGTCATAAGAAGGATTCTGCTGACGAAGTGGTCAGATCGAAGTAAAGTTTCTGAAACGAAAATTCAGGAATGAAAGGAATTGAGCATCGGATGGAGAAAATATTTAGACAATACGACTCTAATACAATAGAATGTATGATAAGGACTGTAATGGGAGGTGCCGGAAATTGAGTCAATCTACAATATATGTATCACTTGATATAGGTTCTTCGTCAGTCAAAGTACTGATCGGCGAAGTGGATGGCGGATCCCTTCACGTAATCGGAGTTGGTAACGTCCAATCTGCAGGTATTCGCAAAGGGACGATTATCGACATTGATGCAACTGTCCAATCCATCCGTAAAGCAGTAGAACAGGCCGAACGGATGACAGGTATGCAAATCCGGGACGTCATTCTAGGCATTCCTGCCAATGGCGTACATCTACAAGACGTCAAAGGTGTTGTGGCTGTTAATTCGGAGAATAGGGAAATTACCGATGATGATTTGGATCGGGTTATGAAATCAGCGCAAGTCATGTCGGTTCCGCCTGAAAGGGAAATCGTTAATATCATACCGAAGCAGTTCATAGTCGATGATTATGATGAAATAAAAGATCCTCGAGGAATGATTGGTGTCCGTCTTGAAATGGACGGTACACTTATTACGACTTCCAAAACGTTAGTGCATAATATTTTAAGATGCGTCGAGCGGGCAGGTCTTGTAATTCGAGAAATTTATTTACAACCGTTAGCTGCAGGGCAGTTTGCATTGACGGAAGATGAAATGAACCACGGTACAGCATTTATCGATATCGGTGGAGGTTCAACTACGATATCCATCTTCGGTGATAATCGTTTCATTTCAACTGCAGTCATTCCGGTAGGTGGAGACCATATTACAAAAGATTTATCGATCATCCTGAAGACACCAACAGAGCAAGCAAGAAAAATTAAACATCAATATGGACATGCATTTTACGATGACGCATCGGATGACGAACTTTTTGAAGTCCCGGTTATTGGTGCCGATTCGAAAGATCAGTATAGTCAAAGATACATATCGGAAATCATTGGTGTCCGATTGGAAGAGTTGTTCGACTTAGTTCTTGAAGAGTTGTACCGTATGGGGATCCATGATTTGCCGGGTGGTGTAGTCTTGACAGGCGGCACGACAAAGCTTGATGGGATTTTGCAACTTGCTAGACATGTATTGAAAACGAGGGTCCGCGTCCATACTCCTGAATATATCGGGGTACGTGAACCAATGTATTCGACTGCTGTAGGTCTTATCCGTTATGCTAATATGGAAGATACCTATTTTGGTATAGTAGCAGAGTCTCAAACAGCTGCTACACAGAGTGGGATGGACTATTCATCTGCATCTGCAGGAAATAAGAAGGTAGCAGTTCAAACGAAAGAGAAAAAAACAAGCTTCATTAGCAAAACTAAGAAATTTTTCGACGGTTTTTTTGAGTGACTGTCCAAATATGGTCATATAGGGATTAGGAGGAGAGAGCATGCTGGATTTTGATACAAACATCGATGCACTCGCAGTCATTAAGGTGATTGGAGTCGGTGGCGGAGGAAATAACGCGGTGAACCGCATGATTGAACATGGAGTGCAAGGTGTAGAATTTATCGCAGTGAATACGGACGCGCAAGCGCTTAATTTATCAGCAGCGGAAGTAAAATTACAGATCGGTACTAAACTGACTCGCGGTCTTGGAGCAGGTGCAAATCCTGATGTAGGAAAAAAAGCAGCTGAAGAAAGCCGTGAGCAAATCGAAGAGGCGCTTCGTGGCGCGGATATGGTGTTCGTAACAGCAGGTATGGGCGGCGGAACAGGGACAGGTGCTGCACCTGTCATCGCTCAAGTGGCAAAAGACCTTGGAGCGTTAACAGTAGGTGTCGTAACACGTCCATTCACTTTTGAAGGGCGGAAACGTCAGACGCAAGCAATCGGTGGAATTGCAGCGATGAAAGAATCTGTCGACACACTAATTGTTATTCCGAACGATAAATTATTGGAAATCGTCGATAAAAACACACCGATGCTAGAAGCATTCCGTGAAGCCGACAATGTTTTACGCCAAGGGGTTCAAGGTATTTCCGACTTGATTGCCGTTCCTGGACTTATTAACCTTGACTTTGCGGACGTGAAAACGATTATGTCGAACAAAGGATCCGCGTTAATGGGAATTGGGATGTCGACAGGTGAGAACCGTGCTGCTGAAGCTGCAAAGAAAGCCATTTCAAGCCCACTTCTAGAAACGTCGATTGACGGAGCAAAAGGTGTATTAATGAACATTACGGGCGGTTCTAACTTGAGCTTGTTCGAAGTTCAAGAGGCTGCGGATATCGTAGCTTCCGCTTCCGATGAGGACGTTAATATGATCTTCGGTTCTGTTATTAATGATGAGTTAAAAGATGAAATTGTTGTTACAGTTATTGCTACAGGGTTCAACGAGGAGCAATTGAATCAGCCGAAACCTTCTAGAACTCCTGGATTCGGAACGCAACGTCAACGTGAGCCACAGACTGTACAAACGACTCATACTCGTCGAGAAGAGCCGCAGACGCAATTCCAGCAGCCTGAGCCGACACGACAACAGCAGAGCCATCAGCAAGAGGACACGTTAGATATTCCTACTTTCTTGCGTAATCGCCAAAGAAGATAATCAAACTAAAAAACAAAACTCTCCAGCCGTCCATTAGGACATGCTGGAGAGTTTTTTTAGTTCTGTATCTGACCATAATTATATGTAGTAGCTCGCGACATATTGGAATTCAACCGCAAAATGTTGTCACTACCACTGCTAATTATGTCGAATATTTACTATATTTTTTCTCTTGTTCCGACAAACATTGCAGTATGGCAGTGTTATCCTTACGTACAAGGAGGGCGGGCTGATGTATGGGGAACTCATTGTTAGTATTAATATGGTTTTTAACTATGCAATTTTGTCTTTTGCAAATCGGATGGTCAAGGCACAAGCTTCAAGGCTACGTCTATTACTTGCCTCCTTTGTCGGTGCGCTACCTGTAACAATTTTCCCTAATTCCCATATCGCCATCTTCATAGCTTTCAGTGTCATGATTATTTCTGCCTTTGGAATTTCAATCGCGTCTATCGGCAACCCCGCGGTCATTGTATTGATCGGTGCCCTTTTCGCCGGGGGAGCATTAACCGTTTTCACGGATAAGTTTATGTTTTCGGATTCCAAAGCGACTGTATTCATAAGTGCACTTTTAGCGTATGTATTGCTTTATTTATTTAAAACGAAATGGTTGGATGTCAGAATGGCTCGGCAACTGTCGTCCTATTCAGTGGCTTCGGTGTTGTCAATTTGGAATAAAACAATTTCCATTCCTTGTTTTATTGATACAGGAAACCGTTGTACAGAACCGCTTACTGGAGAACCTGTGCATTTCGTGTCATTCAAGTCTGTAGAACGCTCGATTCCTGAGGAGTTGAAAGAAGCCTTGCTTGTATGGAAAACAGAAGACATTCCTCAACTTTCAACATTTCCGAAGCACTACCAAAAAAGCTTACGACTCATCCGGCTGCAAACAGTTCAAGGAGCCTCTTGGGCGGTCGGCATTAAATTCGATAGATGGGTCATCGGAGAAGGGAGTGAGCTGCCGGCAGGTTATATCGTCTTTACAAAACAGGATAACCGTTATCCGGAAGGGGCAAACGCTATTTTGCATGCCTCTGCATTGGAATCCATTACGAACGAAAGGGGAACTCATCATGTTGCACGAACTTAAAAAATGGCTATCGATCGTCAAGAGCTTCTTCAATCGAAAAAAGAGTGGTACGTATTATATAGGCGGCCATGAATCGCTTCCAAAGCCATTATCTCGAGAAGAAGAGGCTATCGCGATTCGGGCTTTCATGGAAGGAGATATGGATGCCAGAGATACGCTTATAGAAAAGAATCTTAGGCTCGTTGTTTATATTGCCCGTCGGTTTGATAATACGAATACCCATATTGAAGATTTAATTAGTATTGGGACAATCGGACTTATAAAAGCGATCGAAACGTTTAAAAGCGATCGTAATATTAAATTGGCGACATATGCTTCAAGATGTATTGAAAATGAGATTCTTATGCATTTGAGAAAAACGAACCGAACTCGTTCCGAAATTTCATTTGATGAACCGTTAAATTCAGATGCGGATGGCAATGAGCTATTGCTCTCTGATATTTTAGGGACTGATGAGCATATTATCATTGATGACGTTGAGAAGAAATTAGAAAGACAACATATGATTGAAGCAATTAGCACATTGGATGAGCGAGAAAAATATATAATGGAATGCCGCTTTGGACTAACCGGACGACTCGAAATGACGCAAAAGGAAGTAGCAGAACTTCTTGGCATTTCACAGTCTTATATTTCCCGGCTAGAAAAGAAAATCATCTCCGAATTACGTGATCGATTGAATCATCCAATTGCATGATGGTTGAAATTACCGAATTCGAATTCGCATATTCCGCAAAACAGAGGACAAACTATTTTCTACAGTCATCTACAGAATGCGGAGGAAAAGCGAATGATGCGTACAAGAGTGGAAATTTGCGGTGTCGATACGTCCAATTTGCCATTACTGACGAATGAAGTGATGAAAGAAACGTTTATCCGGCTTCAAAATGGTGACGAATCGGCAAGGGAAGAGCTTGTAATAGGGAACTTGCGATTAGTATTAAGCCTCGTTCAAAGATTCGCTTATAGGGGGGAGCAGGCAGACGATCTTTTTCAAGTAGGCTGCATCGGATTATTAAAGTCCATTGACAATTTCGATCTAAAACATAACGTCCGGTTTTCAACATACGCCGTCCCGATGATCATCGGTGAAATTAAAAGACATTTGAGGGATCACCATGCCATTAGGGTGTCCAGATCGCTCCGGGATATAGCCTATAAAGCAATTAAGGCAAAAGAACAATTTGTAAATGAACATCAGAAGGAACCTAGGATATCCGATTTAGCAGAAGTGACGGGAATTCCGGAAGATGATATTTTGTTCGCTTTAGACGCGATACAAGATCCGATGTCCCTTCACGAACCGATGAACGGCGATGGCGGTGATCCAGTATATATTATGGATCAGTTGCAGGATAAAAAAGTTTCAGAAGAGCGTTGGCTAACGTATGTATCTGTAAAAGAAACGGTTTCTGGCATGACAGAGAGACAGCAGCTCATTCTTTCAAAACGGTTCTATTTAGGACAGACACAAACTGAAATAGCAAAAGAACTAGGCATTTCCCAAGCTCAAATTTCAAGATTGGAGAAAAATGCGATTCAAATTATTAGAGATGGAATGGAAAATAAATAATCAATCAGAAAACGCAATGCCTAGGCATTGCGTTTTTTGGGGCGATTGTGCATACCATGTAGAAAGGAATATTTTGATGCCTAAAAACCGGGCTGATGCTTTCCGTTCCAGCGCTCGCTTTCCGCGGGCGTTGCCTCAGCCAATCGAACAGCGAAGGGTTCGATTTGCCGTATTTCTGCGTTCTTTGCAGAAATTAAGGCATCCTCCACTGAGTTGTGCTCGTAACGCTACGCTTTTACTCGCAAAAGCCGTTCCATGTGACGGCTTTCGCAGGAGTCTCGCGCCTGCACTCCAAGCATCAGTTGCTAGGTAATAAAAAGTTATTAACAATAGAAATTTAGTATGGGTAGCTTTTAAAAAGGATATCCATAAATTAAGTTACTATTAATTTGTTGATTGAAGCGGAAGGCGGCGACTCCTGCGGGAAAGCGGGACAGGGGAGACCCCGCAGGTAGCGTAGCGGACGAGGGGGCTCACCGCCCGCCCGCGGAAAGCGTCCGCCTGGAGCGAAAATCAACTAATGTTTATAGAAAGGAGGGAATGACTATGCGTTTTTCAGATTTGCAGAAAAAAGAAGTGATTGAAGTGAAAAAGGGATCGTTTCTAGGATTCGTGCAAGACGCGACGATTGATATGAAAAACGGTAAAATTGACGTTCTCCAAATTGGAGGAGCAGAACGATCCCTGTTTTTAGAATCAAAAATGAAAGATTTGAAACAAGTCAAGTATGATGACGTCCTTACAATTGGAAAAGACATCGTATTAGTAGGTAAAAAGACTGATAAATGAAGACTTATCATTGATATGTGTCCATTCAATTGGTACAATAAAGCAAAGTAAGCAGAAAAGTAGTGATTTTAATGGACACACTTCAACAACGTATGCAAAAAATAGAAGAAGAAATACAAGCAGCTTGCGACCGTTCAGGAAGAAAACGTCAAGATGTGACGATCGTGGCGGTGACAAAGCAAGTATCCGCTGACAGAGCACGTGAAGTTATGGAACTCGGCATTACGGACCTTGGCGAAAACCGGCCGGAAGGACTTCTTGCAAAACAGGAAAGCATCGAATCAGAAAATCTTAGCTGGCATTTCATCGGTAATGTGCAGAGTAGGAAAGTGAAGGACATTATTAATCAAGTCGATTTCCTACATTCACTTGATCGTCTCAGCATTGCAAAGGAAATTCAAAAACGCGCAACAGTACCAGTTGATTGCTTCGTTCAAGTGAATGTTTCTGGCGAGGAGTCGAAATCCGGAATAGAGCCTACTAACTTGGAAGAGTTTATCATCCAGTTGGCTGAATATGATAAAATACGAGTAGCGGGCTTGATGACGATGGCACCTTATACAGAGAATGAGGAATGGATCCGGACGATTTTCCGCTCGTTGCGTAGCCTTCGAGACCAAATCGCAGCTAAAAACTTGGATCATGCACCATGCGCATTATTATCTATGGGTATGTCGAATGACTATACAATTGCAATCGAAGAAGGTGCAACTCACGTTAGAATCGGAACCGCATTAGTCGGAACGGAGAGCGAGGGAGACGAATGAGTATAAAAAGACGATTCGAAAAATGGTTTTATCTTGATGAAGAAGAGGAATTTCAGCAAGAGCAGCCTGCCCGAGAACAACAACCTACTCAAGAGCAACAGCCGAGAAGAGCAGTTGCAAGAAGGCCGCAAGCTGCAGAAACTCAGCAACAGCCAGGGACAGTTGTAAGTTTGCAGAGCATCCAAAAATCTTCGAAGGTTGTTCTTTTTGAACCTCGTGTCTATGCAGAAGCACAAGACATTTCGGAGCATTTAAAGAATAAAAGGGCCGTTGTCGTTAATTTACAAAGGATCGAGCGCGACCAAGGGATTCGCATCGTCGATTTCCTAAGTGGTACCGTCTATGCACTTGGCGGGGATATACAACGGATTGGAACTGATATTTTCTTATGCGTTCCGGAGAACGTAGAAGTAGCAGGGACCATTTCGGATTTTTTTGAAAGATAGAATTGGATGAGGTGTACAGATGGGACTAATAGAAATAATTACTTTGCTTTTTTCGCTCATAGTAAGGGCAATAGACATTTACTTGATACTCCTCATTATTTATATTTTAATGTCGTGGGTGCCTGCATCAAGGGAAACGAAGTTTGGAAGGTTGTTGGGGAAAATAACAGAGCCTTATTTAGGGTTTTTCCGTAAGTTCATTCCGCCTCTCGGTATGATTGATATTTCGCCGATTGTCGCAATCTTCGTTTTGAACTATTTGATTTCTAGCGGGGTACGGGAAGTATATCGATTGATCATCGCCTCACTTATGTGAGGTTTTTTTATAAGGGTCGCTAAGGAGATATTTCAACATGGATTCGATCGTACAACATTTTAGAAAAGACGAACAGCCGTTCATTGAAACGGTAATGGGGTGGGCTCGTGAAGTGGAGGATACATATTCTCCAAAACTCACCGGCTTTCTTGACCCGAGACAGATGTTCATTGTAAGCTCTGTCGTCAGAAGTACGGGATTGCAATACCGGGCTTATGGAGCATTTCTTGAGCCGGAACGGCAAAGAGGACTTATTTACCCCGATTATTACGAACCGGATGATGAGGATTTTCAAGTGTCTCTGTTTACGGTAAAGTATCCTTCAAAATTCATGACGCTTGAGCACCGGGATATTTTAGGCTCCCTTATGGCGCTTGGCATCGACCGTTCCAAGTTCGGAGATATCCGTTTGGAAGGAGATGTCGCTCAGTTCGCTGCTGCAGAGGAAATGAAAGATTATATCATTGCCAATTTAACGTCGATCGGCAAATCAAAAGTTCGGGTCGAAGAGCTCGAGTCATCTGATGAACTGATCGTAATGTCGGAGTCTTGGAAAGAAGAGCTCCATACAATTAGCTCATTGCGCCTTGACTCGCTAGTTGCCTCGTTAGTAAATTGTCCGCGTCCAAAAGCCGTCGCACTCATTCAAAATGATAAAGTGAAAGTGAATCATGTCATACGTGATCAGCAATCATTTGAAGTGAATGAGTTGGACATCCTTTCAATTAGAGGGGCAGGTCGTTTTAAAATTATGTCCATTGAAGGAAGAACGCGAAAAGACAAAATACGGTTGTTAATTGGTAGGTTAGAATGATTTTTCAGACAGTCAGTTGAAAAACTACTGTTTTATCTGTTGTAGGTATGTATAATAGGGGATAGATGATTTACTTGAAAAGGAGGAACAGCAGATGGCATTGTCACCACTTGATATACATAATAAAGAATTTAGCCGTGGCTTCCGTGGGTACGATGAAGATGAAGTGAACGAGTTTCTCGAACAAATCATGAAAGATTATGAAAATGTGTTGGAAGAGAATAAATCGTTGAAAAACAGTTTGAAGGAAACGAAAGAAAAAGTTTCCCATTTCAACTCAATTGAAGAGACGTTACAGAAATCAATTTTGATTGCCCAAGAAGCGGCTGAAGATGTTAGAAGAAACTCGAAGCAAGAATCGAAATTGATCATTAAAGAAGCAGAAAAAAATGCGGACCGTATTGTGAATGAAGCACTGTCACGCGCCCGTAAAATTGCGATGGAAATCGAGGACTTGAAAAAACAATCAAAAGTGTTCAGAAACCGCTTCCGCATGCTAATTGAAGCTCAACTTGACATGATTACTACAGATGATTGGGAAAAACTTCTTGAGTATGAGCCGGAAACTGAACATCTTGAATCCGCAGCGGAGAGAGAATGACGCAGAAGCTTGACATTCTAACGCAATCACACATATAATAATGAACACATAAGCAGGAACAGGCGTTGACAGAGACAGTACTTTCCGATAATTCTAGCGTAGCGAGCCGGGGGCGGTGGGAGCCTGGTCTGAAGCGGAAACGAAAATCACTCCAGAGCCGGATTGCCGAAAATCAATCCCGGATGCACCCCGTTATGGTGTTCTGAGCGGTAGTATGATTTATCATGCTGCAACTAGGGTGGTAACGCGAGAATGATTCCTCGTCCCTTTCATGGGACGGGGTTTTTTTATTTTCAAAGGAGGAATAAATATGGATTACAAAGACACGTTGCTCATGCCGAAAACGGAATTTCCGATGCGTGGCAACTTACCGAACAAAGAACCCGAAATGCAAGCGAAATGGGAAGAAATGGATATTTATGAAAAAGTGCAAAAACGTACGGAAGGACGCCCGTTTTTCGTCCTTCATGACGGACCGCCTTATGCAAATGGCGACTTGCACATGGGTCACGCTCTAAATAAAGTACTAAAAGACATGATCGTTCGCCATAAATCGATGACAGGCTTCCACGCGCCATATGTACCGGGCTGGGATACGCATGGTCTTCCGATCGAGCAAGCGCTTGTGAACAAAGGCGTTAAGCGGAAAGAGCATTCTGTAGCGGAATTTAGAAAAATGTGCGAGGAATACGCGTACAGCCAAATTGATAGCCAACGCTCTCAATTTAAACGGATTGGTGTTCGAGGCAATTGGGATAATCCGTACATTACATTAAAACCTGAATTCGAAGCAAGGCAAATTCAAGTGTTTGGTGAAATGGCGAAGAAGGGCTATATTTACAAAGGTTTGAAGCCAGTCTACTGGTCGCCTTCAAGCGAATCAGCACTAGCTGAGGCAGAAATTGAATACAAGGATAAAAAATCTCCTTCTATTTACGTTGCATTTCCGATTAAAGATGGCCTCGGTGTTGTCGAGGAAGATGTTCGGATTGTCATCTGGACGACGACTCCATGGACAATTCCTGCGAACCTCGGAATTTCGGTTCATCCTGAATTCACATACGCAATCGTTAACGTGGACGGAAATAAGTTCCTCTTAGCGAAAGACCTCGTTGAGTTCGTTGCGAAAGAGATCGGTTGGGAGTCATATGAAGTTGTATCTGAACTAAAAGGGACAGATTTGGAAAGGGTAATTGCAAAGCACCCGTTCTATGACCGTGATTCCCTTGTCATGCTTGGAGAGCACGTTACGGCTGAGGCTGGAACGGGTTGTGTTCACACCGCTCCTGGACATGGTGAAGATGACTTCTACGTATCGAAAGAATACGGAATTGATGCATTGTCACCTATTAATGATCGAGGTGTCATGACAGACGAAGCTCCTGGCTTTGAAGGGCTCTTTTATGAAGATGCGAATAAAGAAGTGACGAAAAAGTTAGATGAAGAGGGAGCACTCTTGAAGCTTTCATTCATCACTCACTCGTATCCGCATGATTGGCGTACGAAGAAACCGGTTATTTACCGCGCGACTGCTCAATGGTTTGCGTCCATTCAATCGTTCCGCGAAGAGTTGCTCGAAGCAATTCGCAAAACGAAGTTCACTCCTTCATGGGGCGAGACGCGTTTGTACAATATGGTGCGTGACCGTGGTGATTGGTGTATTTCCCGCCAACGTGTATGGGGCGTTCCAATTCCAGTGTTTTATGCGGAAAACGGAGAAGCAATCCTTACCGATGAAACGATTGAACATGTTGCTAAGCTGTTCAGAGAGCACGGTTCAAACATTTGGTTTGAATGGAATGCGAAGGAGCTTCTTCCAGAAGGCTTCAAACATGAAGGTAGCCCGAACGGTCAGTTTTCAAAAGAGACGGATATTATGGACGTTTGGTTCGATTCCGGCTCCACACACCAAGGTGTATTAGTGGAAAGAGACGACCTCGTCTATCCAGCAGATTTGTATTTGGAAGGATCAGACCAATACCGTGGTTGGTTTAACTCATCGTTGACGACAAGTGTTGCCATCAATGGAATTGCTCCATATAAAGGGCTATTGAGCCACGGGTTCACTTTGGATGGGGAAGGACGTAAAATGAGTAAATCGCTCGGTAACGTCATCGTTCCAGCAAAAGTGATGAATCAACTAGGTGCTGATATTCTTCGTCTTTGGGTTTCATCCGTCGATTATACGGCAGATGTACGTGTTTCCGATTCGAATTTCAAGCAAGTGTCCGAAGTATACCGTAAGTTCCGTAATACGCTTCGCTTCTTGCATGGAAACGTTGCAGATTTCAATCCGACTACTGACCGTGTTGCGTTTGAAGATATGCGCCCAATCGACCAATACGTCTATGTAAAGCTTCAAGATTTAATTAATGAAGTGCTTGAATCATACGAGAAATATGAATTCGCGGGCGTTTATCACGCAGTGAATAATTTCTGTACAGGCGAATTAAGCTCATTCTATCTAGATATTGCAAAAGACGTCGTCTATATCGAAGGTGCAGATCATCCGCACCGCCGTGCGATGCAAACTGTTATGTATGATTCGCTTCTTGCTTTGTTGAAGCTTTTGACGCCAATTATTCCACATACGACGGATGAATTGTGGGCATTCCTTGCGCATGTCGAAGAGGAAAGCGTTCAGCTGACTGACATGCCAGAAGCGGAAGACCTTGGAGAACACGCAGCCGCACTTCGCGAGCGTTTCAGCAAATTGATGCTTGTGCGTGACGATGTATTGAAGGCGCTTGAAGAAGCAAGGAACGCAAAAGTAATCGGGAAATCGCTCGAGGCGAAAGTAACGGTTGCATTGCCAGAAAAAATGGCTGGTATTTTGACGGCTGACGATATCGATTATGCACAATTCTTCATCGTTTCGAAATTCCAAGAAGGCGTAGAAGGTAAATTAGCTTCAGGTGCACTACAGCTAGACTATGCAACTGTCCTCGTTGAGAAAGCGGACGGAGAAAAATGTGATCGTTGTTGGACAATTTCCGAAACAGTCGGAACAGACACAGATCACCCGGCAGTTTGCTCACGTTGTGCTGAAGTTGTGAAGAAATATTATTCATAAGTAATTTGGTAAAGGCTGTTTGTAACTGTGGCTATACTCCATAGTTGCAAACAGTCTTTTTCTTTTCTTAGGGTGCACGTCAATTTCATGATAATGATCGTTTTGTGGTAAGATGGAACAGAAACTGTCGGACGGGGGTTTTTGGATTGATACTATATTATGGATTAGCTGTATTATTAATATTGCTCGATCAACTGACAAAATGGCTTGTTGTACAAAACATGAATCTTGGGCAACGGATCCCAATTACTGAACCTTATTTGGCTCTCCTGTCACACCGAAACAAAGGCGCTGCATGGGGGATGCTGGAAGGGCAAATGTGGTTATTTTATATCGTCACAATACTTGTTGTCGTCGGCATCATCTATTTTTTTCATAAGGAAGCGAAAGGTAGTAAATTACTGAGCATCAGCCTCATGTTTCTATTAGGCGGAGCAATCGGTAACTTCATCGATCGATTATGGCGGAAAGAAGTTGTCGATTTTATCGATGTCCTCATCCCAATTATTAATTATGATTTCCCGATTTTTAACGTAGCAGATGCTGCATTGACAGTAGGTGTCGCACTCATTATTATTCACGTCATTATTGACGAAAAAAAGAACAAGAAAAAGGTGGCATAATGGAACCAGTCGAAATTGTAATAACAGAAGAGCATGAAAAAGGTAGAATCGATAAAGTTTTAACGGATATTAATGCAGATTGGTCACGTACGCAAATCCAGCAATGGGTGAAGGATGGGGCTGTTCTCGTAAATGAAAAAACTGTAAAGCCAAACTACAAAGTAAAAAATGGCGATATTATCGAAGTAATAGAACCTGAAGCAGTTGAACTTGACATCGTGGCAGAAGATCTCAATTTAGAAATCGTTTATGAAGATGCGGATGTACTTGTCGTGAATAAGCCTCGCGGAATGGTTGTCCATCCGGCTCCAGGACACGCTTCGGGAACTCTCGTGAATGGTTTGATGCATCAAGTGAAAGACCTTTCGGGAATTAACGGCGTCATGCGTCCGGGAATTGTCCATCGGATTGACAAAGATACATCAGGCTTACTTATGGTCGCTAAAAACGATCAGGCGCACATTTCGCTCGTCGATCAGCTCGTTGAGAAATCGGTGACACGCGTTTATACGGCACTCGTTCATGGCCATATTCCACATGATCAAGGAACGATTGACGCACCAATCGGAAGAGACTCGAAAGACCGGCAAAGTATGACCGTTACAGATAAAGGGAAACATGCAATTACTCATTTTAAAGTGTTAGACCGTTTTGGTGATTTTACGTTAGTGGAATGCCGCCTAGAAACGGGGAGGACTCACCAAATACGTGTGCATATGAAATACATCGGTTATCCACTTGCAGGGGATCCGAAGTATGGGCCAAAGAAAACAATCGACTTTGATGGCCAAGTATTGCATGCTGGAACAGTTGGCTTCAAACACCCACGCACTGGGGATTACATGGAGTTCACACAACCTTTGCCGAATGACTTTAAAACTTTGATTGAAAAAATAAAATGATAAACCGTTGACAAAGCGAAAACGGGCAACTATACTAAGTTATGAAATGAATAGCGATACCTTTAAAGTCAGTCCAGAGAGGCTGGGAAGGTTGCACGGAAGTACAGTAGGATAGCTGCGCGCTTATCCTTCAGTACGCTTTTTTCTGCACCTTTACCCTCCCGCCATCTTGGCAGGAGGTTTTTTTATGCAAAAGCGAAGGACGCTTGCTTAGATGCGACAGGCATAAGGTAAAGATGCGAAGTGGCGTTCTTTGCCACACTGCAGCTTTAACTTATGACCCGAGCAAATCGAACGGCGAAGGGTTCGATTTGCCGTATTTCTGCGGTTTTGGCAGAAATTAAGGCATGCTTATAGCGTCCGGAGCTAGATGATGCAAAAATTGTAGACGCTAAATAATGAAAAAGGAGGAGTTCTCATGACTGAAAAAGCAAACATTCTTGACGAACAGGCTATATCCCGGGCGGTGACTAGAATTGCCCATGAAATCATCGAAAAAAATAAAGGAATCGATGAGTGCATCCTAGTTGGCATTAAAACGAGGGGAGCCGTACTAGCGGAGCGACTCGCTGAGAAGATTGAGCAAATCGAAGGAAAACCGATACGGACAGGTGAGCTAGATATTACACTGTACAGAGATGATCTTCGACTGAAGCATGATGATCAGGAACCTTTAGTCCACCAAGTCGACATCCAACACGATGTGACGGAAATGAAAGTGATTCTTGTCGATGATGTCCTTTACACAGGCCGAACGGTGAGAGCGGCGATGGATGCTGTCATCGATCTTGGAAGACCCGCTGCGATTCAGCTTGCGGTACTTGTTGACAGAGGGCACCGTGAATTGCCAATTCGCCCGGATTTCGTTGGGAAAAACATTCCAACATCGAGTGAAGAACGGGTAGTCGTCAACGTAATTGAAGAGGATGGAACGGATAGCGTAGCCATTCATACGAAATAACAAATCCGATAGGGACAGGTGAAAGAAATGAATAATGACAACAAAGTATTAGACGTACTCGATAAACCAGCTCCGGGTAGATGGCTTGCCCTTAGTTTGCAGCATATGTTTGCAATGTTCGGAGCGACAATTCTTGTACCGCAACTAGTCGGTTTAAGCCCGGCAATCGCCTTATTAACAAGCGGGCTTGCGACGATCATCTTCGTCCTTGTCACTCAATTTAAAGTTCCAGCATATTTAGGATCATCATTCGCTTTCATTGCGCCAATTCAAGTTGCGACAAGCTCGGGAGGCATTGGAAGTGCAATGATCGGTAGCATGTTTGTCGCTCTCGTATATGCCATTGTATCGTTAGTAATTTGGAAGACTGGCTCCGGTTGGATTATGAAATACCTTCCTCCAATCGTTGTAGGACCGGTCATCATGGTTATCGGATTAGCGTTAGCACCGACGGCAGTGAGCATGGCGAGTACGATCCAAGTGGATGGCGTATCGCAATATAATTTACTTCATTTCTCAGCCGCTATTGTAACATTGGCATCGGCAATCATCTGCCTCATGTTCTTCAGAGGAGTGGTTAGCCTAATGCCGGTTCTCATTGGAATAATCGTTGGTTACATTTACTCGGCAGCAATCGGAATATTAGACTTCACAAAAGTACATGAAGCTGCTTGGTTTGAAATACCGGAATTTCTGATTCCTGGAATAGACTATGAGTTTGCCCTTACTCCTACGTTACTTGCAATAATGGTTCCAATTTCAATCGTGACGATTTCGGAACATATCGGACACCAACTTGTGCTCGGTCGCGTCGTTAATAAAGATTTTATTAAAGATCCAGGACTGAACCGGTCGCTTTTAGGAGATGGACTCGGAACACTGCTTAGTGGATTCCTTGGAGGTCCACCGAAAACGACTTACGGTGAAAACATCGGAGTCATGGCAATCACACGTGTATATAGCGTCTATGTCATCATTGGCGCAGCAGTATTCGCGATATTGTTCTCCTTCATCGGGAAGCTTATGGCCGTTATTGCAACAATCCCTCAAGCGGTGCTTGGCGGAATATCAATATTGTTGTTCGGAATCATCGCTTCATCCGGACTGAGAATGCTCGTCGATCACAAAGTCGATTTTGGGCAACAACGGAATCTCGTCATTGCTTCAGTCATTCTCGTTATCGGAATTGGTGGAGCCTCCATCCATGTTAGTGATACGTTCCAAGTAGGGGGAATGGCGCTAGCCGCAATCGTCGGTGTACTCCTCAACATAATACTACCGGGCAGAACGAATGATAGCTTAGCAGGTAGTCCAACAGAATAGAAAGACCTTTTAACATTGTACAGAGAGACAAGGAAAGGTTCGGTTGACGAACAGTCATTCATTACGGATGATGATTGTTTAGTCATATACAACTGGCCTTCCAATTAATGGGAAGGTCAGTTTTTTTACCTAAATGAAAGGGGATTTCCAATATGAAAAACCTAGTATCAATGCAAGATCTATCGATTGATGAAATCTCAATTATTCTGGAACGTGCGGAAATGTTAAAGCGATTCGGAATCCGCGAGCTGCCGAAAAAGTATTTTGTTAGCAATCTGTTCTTCGAGCCAAGTACACGAACAAAGATGAGTTTTGAAATGGCAGAGCGAAAGTTAGGTCTTGAAACGATTCCGTTTGATGCAGGTTTTTCAAGTGCACTAAAAGGTGAAAGTTTGTACGATACGCTTCGAACGCTTGAAGAGATTGGGTTGGATGCAGTCGTTATTAGACACCCGGAAGAGCGGTACTACGAAGGGCTGATTGGGAAAACGAATATGGCGATTATTAATGGGGGAGATGGTTCAGGACAACATCCTTCACAATCATTGCTCGATCTATTCACGATAAAAGAAGAATTTGGCCGTTTCCATGGACTCAATGTCCTCATTGCAGGTGATATCGCGCATAGCAGAGTCGCGAAATCAAACGCAGCTGCCCTTACGAAATTAGGTGCAAATGTTACGTTCCTAGGCCCTTCTGAGTGGGCGGGAGAATTTCCGTCTGTAAACGATTGGGATGGAATGCTCGACACAAGCGACGTAATTATGCTCCTCAGAGTTCAAAATGAAAGACATGATGGCACAACGAAATTCACGAAAGAAGAGTACCATGAAAGATTTGGACTGACTGTTGAACGGGAAAGAAAAATGAAGCCCGGATCAATTATCATGCATCCCGCCCCGGTAAACAGGGATGTGGAAATAGCGGGCAGTCTAGTTGAATGTGAACGTTCAAGGATTTACAAACAAGTTGAAAATGGCGTATATATTCGTGCAGCGATCTTGGAAACGGTTTTACATAAG
This sequence comes from Sporosarcina sp. UB5, assembly GCF_050859005.1. Taxonomy (GTDB): domain Bacteria; phylum Bacillota; class Bacilli; order Bacillales_A; family Planococcaceae; genus Sporosarcina. The sequence continues at coordinate 3,044,470 of NZ_CP125984.1, read as the reverse complement.
GAGGAATCAGCATGGGAAAACTCATCAAAAGTGCATACGTATTAAATGACGAAGGTGAAATGGTGTTGACGGATGTTCGGACTGCAGGAGAAAAGATAATAGAAATTGGCCCTAATCTAAATGTCGGAAACTCGGAGATTATTGACGGAACAGGACTATTGTTGGCACCTGGTTTCATTGATGTCCACGTCCATTTGCGTGAACCAGGCGGGGAGCATAAAGAGACGATTGAAACAGGAACGCTCGCAGCAGCTAAAGGCGGTTATACAACAATTTGCGCGATGCCGAACACGAGACCGGTGCCTGATACGAAAGAAAACTTATCACATGTCAATAAATTGATTGCCGACAAAGCGCATATACGTGTTCTTCCTTACGCTTCGATCACGATTAGGGAAGCAGGTAAAGAACGGACAAATTTGAAAGAATTGAAAGAGAACGGGGCTTTTGCGTTTACAGATGACGGCGTCGGTGTCCAGCAAGCGGGAATGATGTATGAGGCTATGCAGGACGCGGCAGAGATCGGCATGCCGATAGTCGCGCATTGTGAAGATAATACATTAATATACGGTGGCGCAATGCATGAAGGAAAGCGGAATAAGGAGCTTGGACTTCCGGGTATTCCTTCTATTTCGGAGTCGGTTCATATCGCACGCGATATTCTTCTCGCGGAAGCGGCGGGCGCCCATTATCATGTTTGCCATGTCAGCACGAAAGAATCGGTTCGAGTTATCCGAGATGCAAAAAAAGCGGGGATTCATGTAACAGCTGAAGTGAGCCCGCATCACCTTCTTTTATCCGAAAATGACATTCCCGGAGACGATGCAGATTGGAAGATGAACCCGCCATTGCGTGGATCGGATGATTTACAGGCGTTACGAGAAGGTTTGCTTGACGGTACATTGGATTTCATCGCAACAGATCATGCTCCTCACACAGCAGAAGAGAAAAGTGCAGGATTTGAAAAAGCACCTTTTGGAATAACAGGTCTCGAAACGGCATTCCCTCTACTTTACACACATTTTGTGAAAGAAGGAACATGGACGTTAAAGCAACTAATTGATTGGATGACTCAAAAACCTGCTGATGTATTCGGGCTTCCTTATGGAAAAATTGAAGTCGGGGCGCAAGCAGACCTTGTCCTACTTGATTTGAATAAAGAGCAGACAATTGATCGGAACACGTTTTTGTCGAAAGGGAAAAATACACCATTTGATGGCTGGACATGTGTTGGCTGGCCTGTCACAACAATTTACGGCGGAAACATCGTCTGGAAGGATGGTCAAATGCGATGAAAAGATATTTAGTATTAGAAGATGGAACGGTCTTTAAAGGGAGAGCATTCGGCTCACCTAAAGCATCTATCGGTGAATTAGTATTTACAACGGGTATGACGGGGTACCAAGAAACGATTTCTAATCCATCAGGCTTCGGTCAAATTGTCGTCATGACATATCCGCTTATCGGCAATTATGGCATTAACCGTGATGACTATGAATCGGTCGAGCCGGTCATCCATGGCCTTGTTGTAAGGGAATATAGCGACGAGCCATCCAATTTCCGGAGCATGATGACACTCGGAAATCTACTTGAGGTAAAAGGAATTCCAGGAATTGAAGGAATTGATACCCGGAAGTTGACGAGGCTTCTACGTGAAAAAGGTACGTTGAGAGGGAAATTGACAGCGGCCGGTGAAGAGGTGGATATGGTGAAATCTCTAGAAACTTTAGAAAGTTATAGTTCACATACTAATTGTGTCGCTCTTGTTTCAACGAAAAAGGCATATCCAAGCCCCGGGAGAGGTAAACGTGTTGTCGTTATCGATTACGGCTTAAAACATAGCTTGCTTCGCGAACTGAATAAATACGATTATGACGTTATCGTCGTACCGTTTACTACTACAAAGGAAGAAATTATGTCTTTGTCGCCAGACGGAATACTTCTTTCAAGCGGACCAGGAAACCCTGAAGACGTGGAAGGTGCTGTCGTGACAATAAAGCAATTGTTAGGAAAAGCACCGATTTTCGGCATCGGTCTCGGACACCAGCTTCTCGCTTTAGCTTATGGGGCAAAAATTATCAAAATGAAAATAGGTCATAACGGCGGAAACTATCCGGTAAAAGATCTTCTGACAGGGCGGACGGAGTTGACTTCTCAAAGCCATCGGTACACTGTCGAAGAAGCTTCATTAGAAAATACGGGGCTTGAAATAACACATCGTGCACTGAATGACGGTTCGGTTGAAGGAATTAGAAATGTGGCGGATGAAACGTTTTCTGTCCAATTTCATCCCGAAGCCTCTCCAGGACCTGAAGATGCTAGTCATCTATTCGACCGATTTGCCAACTTAATGAATGCAAGCAACAGGAAGGGGAATTAAGATGCCTAAACGTCAAGATATTGAAACAATCTTAGTAATTGGATCCGGTCCGATTGTCATCGGTCAGGCGGCCGAATTTGACTACGCGGGAACACAAGCTTGCCTATCATTGAAGGAAGAAGGGTATCGGGTCATCCTTATTAACTCAAATCCTGCGACAATAATGACCGATACGGAAATTGCGGACAAAGTTTATATTGAGCCACTGTCACTCGAATTCGTAAGTCGCATTATTCGGAAGGAGCGACCTGATGCTCTCCTTCCGACATTAGGCGGTCAAACTGGATTAAATATGGCGATTGAGCTTCAAGAATCCGGCATCTTAGATGAACTGGAAATCGAAATACTTGGAACAAAACTTGATGCAATCCATAAAGCGGAAGACCGAGATTTGTTCCGTTCATTAATGAATGAACTAGGCGAGCCTGTTCCTGAGAGCGATATCATCCATAATTTAGATGAGGCACGGGCGTTCGTACAACGAATTGGCTATCCGGTCATCGTCCGTCCAGCTTTCACACTTGGCGGGACTGGGGGAGGCATTTGCTACAACGATCATGATCTCGATGAAATTGTAACGAGCGGCTTGAAATATAGTCCTGTTAAACAATGCTTACTTGAAAAATCAATTGCCGGTTTCAAGGAAATTGAATATGAAGTAATGCGTGACTCAGCCGATAATGCAATTGTCGTTTGTAATATGGAAAATGTCGATGCAGTAGGTATTCATACGGGAGACTCCATCGTTACAGCACCGTGCCAAACGTTGACAGATCGTGAAAACCAAATGCTACGAAATGTTTCATTGAAACTCATTAGGGCTTTGAAAATCGAAGGCGGCTGTAATGTTCAGCTTGCGTTGGATCCCCATAGTTTCAATTATTATATTATCGAAGTAAATCCGCGTGTCAGCCGTTCGTCTGCATTAGCTTCGAAAGCGACAGGATACCCAATAGCAAAATTGGCAGCCAAAATTGCTGTTGGCCTCACTCTCGATGAAATGATGAACCCGGTAACGGGTACAACGTATGCTTGCTTTGAACCGACACTCGATTATGTTGTCACAAAAATCCCTCGTTGGCCATTCGATAAGTTTGAATCGGCGAACCGTAACTTAGGGACGCAAATGAAAGCAACTGGCGAAGTAATGGCGATTGGCAGGACGTTTGAGGAATCGATTTTGAAAGCTGTCCGCTCACTTGAAACTGGCCAATTCGGTTTAGCTTTGAAGCAGACAGAGAGCCTAACTGACGAATGGATTAAAAAACGGGTTCGTCGTGCGGGAGATGAGCGATTATTTTTCATCGGAGAAGCATTGCGTAGAGGAGTTTCAATTGAAACATTGAAAGAATGGAGTCAAATTGACTTATTCTTCCTCCGTAAGTTTGAAAAGATCGTCCAATTTGAGAAAATAATTGCATCGAATCGTTTCGATGTGAAAACCCTTTACGAAGCGAAGCGAATGGGCTTTTCAGACGTGACAATTGCACAACTTTGGAATGACGATGAGACGTCCATCTACAATTTCAGAAAAGAACATGGCATTATACCGGTCTATAAAAAAGTGGATACATGTGCTGCAGAATATGAATCCGATACGCCTTACTTCTACGGCACATACGAAGAAGAGAATGAATCGATTAAAACTGAAAAGAAAAGTGTTGTTGTCCTAGGTTCAGGACCTATTCGAATCGGCCAAGGGGTGGAATTCGACTATGCGACAGTCCACTCTGTATGGGCAATCCAGCAGGCGGGATACGAAGCAATCATTATTAACAACAATCCTGAAACAGTATCCACGGATTTCTCCATTTCGGATAAACTGTATTTCGAACCACTTACGATTGAAGACGTCATGCACATTATCGATTTGGAACAACCAGAAGGGGTTATCGTTCAATTCGGTGGTCAGACGGCGATAAATTTAGCAGCAGGATTAGAAGCGCGCGGAGTGAAAATCTTAGGAACGACTCTTGAAGATATCGACAGGGCCGAAAATAGGGATAAATTCGAACGTGCATTACATGAGATCGGCATACCGCAACCGCTTGGTAAAACTGCAATGTCCGTCACAGAAGCTGTAGCAATCGCGAACGAAATTGGCTATCCAGTTCTCGTCAGACCTTCTTATGTATTGGGCGGACGCGCGATGGAAATCGTCTATCAGGAAACTGAGCTCCTTCATTATATGGAACATGCAGTTGATGCGAGTCCGGAGCACCCTGTACTGATTGACAGATACTTGACTGGGACAGAAATCGAAGTTGACGCCATTTGCGACGGTCAAAATGTAGTAATTCCAGGAATTATGGAGCATATCGAACGGGCTGGCGTCCATTCAGGCGACTCAATTGCAGTATATCCTCCACAAAACTTGTCATCCGACATGTTGAAAACAATTGTGGACTATACAGAACGATTAGCAATCGGTTTGAAAATTAAAGGACTGCTTAATATCCAATTCGTCATCTCTGAAGGTCAAGTATATGTCATTGAGGTAAACCCTCGGTCAAGTCGTACTGTACCATTTTTAAGTAAAATTACGAATATCCCGATGGCGAATGTCGCTACGAAGGCGATATTAGGTGAGTCCATCATCGAGCAAGGATATGCAAATGGCCTTGCGTCAGCACCAGCAGGCGTCTATGTGAAAGTGCCCGTATTCTCTTTCGCAAAGCTACGACGGGTCGATATTACATTAGGGCCGGAAATGAAATCGACAGGCGAAGTTATGGGTAAGGACATGACACTGGAAAAAGCATTGTATAAAGGGCTTGTTGCTGCAGGAATGAAAATTAAAGAGTATGGATCAGTCCTCATGACCGTTTCTGATAAAGATAAGGAAGAAATTGTCGACCTTGCAAAACGGTTTACGAATATCGGCTATCGGATCCTTGCAACAGAAGGAACGGCAAAGGCATTGGATGCAGCTGGTATAGAAGTGAAGACTGTCGGAAAAATCGGCTCAAATGGACCAACATTAATTGATGTCATTCAAAAAGGCAACGCACAACTCGTCATTAACACGTTAACAAAAGGAAAAATGCCGGAACGTGACGGCTTCCGAATTCGACGTGAAGCAGTTGAGAACGGCATTCCGTGCTTAACGTCAATCGATACAGCTGATGCGATGCTCCGCGTCATCGAGTCGATGACTTTCCAAACGGAAGAAATGCCAAAACAGCAGGTGAACCTATGATTATACAAGATCGTATGAAAGTAATCAGACAACAGAAAATAGCCCACAATATTTTCGAAATGAAACTGTCAGGCAAGCTGGTAGGGGAAATTACATCCCCTGGCCAGTTTGTCCACATACGTGTATCGGATTCATTCGAGCCATTATTAAGAAGACCGATTTCTATCGCTTCTATAAATAGGGAAGAAAACGAACTGACAATTATTTATCGTGCAGAAGGCCGTGGTACTCAGCTACTTTCCATGAAGAAAGAAGGAGATGAACTGGATGTGCTCGGTCCGTTAGGGAATGGCTTTCCTGTAGATGCAACGGCTGCTGGTGAAACTGCGATACTTATCGGTGGAGGGATCGGGGTACCGCCTTTATACGAATTATCAAAGCAACTAACTGCCAACGGGGTTACGTGCATCCATGTACTCGGCTTCCAGACAGCTGAAGTGGTGTTTTATGAAGAAGAGTTTAAGCAATTGGGTGACACGTATATCGCAACTGTAGACGGTTCGAAAGGAACACCGGGCTTTGTAACCAATGTGATGGAAACGATTGGAGATGGATTTGCAACATTTTATAGTTGCGGCCCGATGCCGATGTTGAATGCCGTTCAAACAGCTTATGCCGGTAAAAAAGGCTTCCTTTCATTCGAAGAGAGGATGGGCTGCGGCATTGGTGCTTGCTTTGCGTGTGTATGTAAAACGACGAATAAAACGGATAAAGAGTACATCAAAGTTTGTTCAGATGGACCGGTATTTCCAGCAGGGGTGGTGTCGATATGAATAGATTGGCAGTTGAATTGCCTGGATTACAATTGAAAAACCCGATTATGCCAGCATCCGGTTGTTTCGGATTCGGCAAGGAATATGGGAATTTGTATGACTTGTCACTGTTAGGGGCCATTATGATCAAAGCAACCACTTTGGAGACTCGCTTCGGTAATCCAACTCCTCGGGTCGCGGAAACGGCTTCCGGCATGCTGAACGCCATCGGTTTGCAAAATCCCGGTTTACAAGGCGTCATGGAAAATGAATTGCCTTGGTTGGAACAATTTGACGTGCCGATCATCGCGAACGTTGCTGGAACAGAAACTGCTGACTATGTCGAAGTGGCAAAAACGATTTCCACCGCTCCGAATGTGAAAGCGTTAGAATTAAACATCTCATGTCCGAACGTGAAGTGCGGCGGCATCACATTCGGTACGAACCCACAGCAAGCGCATGATTTGACAGCCGCTGTTAAAGAGGTATCTGAAGTGCCGGTGTACGTCAAGCTGTCACCAAATGTTACAGACATTAAAGAAATTGCGAAAGCGGTTGAAGCTGGCGGAGCAGATGGCATTACGATGATCAACACGCTTGTCGGCATGAGGCTCGATCAAAGAACAGGAAAACCAATCATTGCAAATATTACAGGTGGATTGTCCGGCCCGGCCGTTAAGCCGGTTGCGATTAAAATGGTGTATGAAGTGAGTCAAGTCGTTCAAATTCCGATTATCGGCATGGGTGGCGTTTCCGAAACTGCAGATGTTATCGATTTCCTATCGGCAGGTGCAAGTGCGGTCGCAGTCGGGACAGCAAATTTCGTAGATCCATTCATCTGTCCTAAAATCATCGAAGAACTTCCAGCAAAATTGGATGAACTTGGTGTTGGCCATATTTCAGAGCTCGTAGGAAGGAGCTACCGGTAATGAAAACATCTCCGATTATTGCGTTAGACTTTGAATCATCACAAAAGGTGTTCGATTTTCTACAACCATTCGAAAGCGACGTCAATGTAAAAGTCGGCATGCAGCTGTATTACAAAGAAGGACCTGCAATCGTAGCGAAGTTGAAAGAGCGCGGGTTTGGTATCTTTTTGGACTTGAAACTGCATGATATCCCGAATACAGTTATGTCGGCTATGGAAGTGTTGGCGAGTTTCGGAGTGGACTTGGTGAATGTTCATGCGGCTGGTGGAAAGACAATGATGGAAGCCGCACTTGAAGGACTTGATAAAGGGACGCCTGCTGGGATGAAGCGTCCTTCAATTATCGGTGTGACCCAATTAACTTCTACAGATGAGCAGCAAATTAGGGACGAACAGCTTATACAAACTTCGCTTCAAGAATCGGTCCTTCATTATGCGAAACTTACGAAGTCTGCCGGATTGGATGGAGTCGTTTGCTCCGTACATGAGGCGGCGATTATCTCAGAAGTTTGCGGACCGGAATTTTTGAAAGTTACTCCCGGAATTCGTCTTCCAGAGAGCGGAACGCACGACCAGAAAAGAATCGCAACGCCCGAGGAAGCAAGACAAGAAGGATCGACGCATATCGTAGTCGGCAGGGCGATAACAGCGGCAACGGATCCTCTCGCTGCTTATGCACATATTAACGAACGATGGAAAGGGGTAAAGTGAAATGGGTAAAAAAGAAATTGCTGAAATTCTATTGAATGTTGGGGCAGTAGAACTGAGTCCAGAAGACCCATTCACATGGGCATCAGGAATTCAATCCCCAATCTATTGTGATAATCGATTGACGATGTCAGATCCGGTAGGACGCAAACAAATTGCGGAAGGACTCGCCGGGTTAATTAAAACACATTATCCTGAAACAACGCTTATTGCAGGAACGGCAACAGCGGGAATTCCTCATGCTGCATGGGTGGCGGACATTCTTGGCTTGCCGATGGTATATATCCGTTCAAAAGCGAAAGGACACGGTCGAAGCCGTCAGATTGAGGGAAAAGTGAATCCTGAAGATAAAGCGATTATCATTGAGGATTTAATTTCCACAGGAGGTAGCAGTCTGAATGCTGTCGAAGCGCTTCGTTCCGAAGAAATCGATGTTTTAGGTGTCGTCTCAATCTTTACATATGAGCTAGAAAGTGCGGATAAAGCATTTGCCGAAGCAAACCTGTCCTATAAGAGCTTAACGAATTTCGGAGCACTCGCAGAAGCGGCGATTGAGAGCGGTGCGGTTTCGAACGAGTCAATGGATGGCTTACTGGAGTGGCATACGAAATTGAAAGCTGGTTTATTAGCTTAAATAAGAGAATAAAAAGGATTGCCATCTTTAATTGATGGCAATCCTTTTTTCACTTCCTTAACTTCCGAACAACATCCTCATCAGGCGTTACAAACAACGTCCTCTGCTCAAAGTAAATAACAAAACCTGGTTTTGAACCATTCGGCTTTTTCACATGACGAATTTCCGTAAAATCGACCGGAACAGCTGACGAACCTCTCGCCTTACTGAAATATGCCGAAAGAATCGCAGCTTCCTCAATCGTCTGCTCATCGGGATTCGCATCATGGATAACGACGTGCGATCCAGGTATATCTTTCGTATGAAGCCATACATGATCTCGTGCCGCAATTTTGAATGTCAAATAATCATTCTGTTTATTATTTTTCCCGACCGAAATCGGAATGCCGGATGATGACATATACGACTCGGGAGAAGGCTTTTTCGGCTTCTGTTTTTTCCTTCCTTTTCTCGCTCGCATCAATCCTGACTCCGCTAATTCCTCACGAATTTCATCGATATCTTCAGGAGAAGCTTGCATGACCTGCTGTTTAATCATCTCGAAATAATCGATATCCTCTTTCGCTTTCTCCAACTGGTCCGCAATCATAATCAATGCATTTTTCGCCTTCGTATAGCGTGAATAATAACGCTGTGCATTTTCGATTGGCGTTTTCCTCGGATCGAGCGGGATCGTGACCGTCGTACCTTCTTCGTAATAGTTATCGACGACCGCTTCCGTATCCCCTTTATCGATCGCGTAGCTATTAGCTGTGAGCAGCTCACCGTATAATTGGAATGTATCCAGTTTTTCGGCAGCTGTCTGTTCCTTGCCGAGCTTTTCCATCTTTAATTTCAATTTCGCAATCTCATTATCGAGCCAGCGCTCTAAGTCGGCTGCCTGGGACTTCACCCGTTCCCGTTCTGCTCGAGCGAAATAGACCTTGTCAAGTAGCTCCCCGAGTGTTTCAAACGTCGCGACTACATGATCTGCATACGTTAACGATGTCGCTGAAAAAATGGTTTTATTCCCAACCTCGGCAATGGTTGGTGTTTGCTTTTCGCCTTTGAATGAAGAAAGGAATGCCTTGAATACGCTATACGCATCACTTTCAGCAGTTTCATTCAATCGATAGAGAAGCTCCGTTCCGTGTATCGGGGAAAAACCTGAAAGTTTGCCGACTACCTGTTTGGCATTCTCCCATTCTGGCAATAATGCTAGGAACTCCTTTTCATCCAACTCAAAAGGATCTAGTTTCTCTTGAGGTGGGGCAGGGACATATAGTTGTCCAGGTAAAACTGTACGATAGCTATTCACGGAAGGCGGTAAATGTTTTATACTATCGATGATCATATTGCGCTCAGGATCGATGAGCAGCAAGTTGCTATGCCTTCCCATAACTTCTACAATTAATCGACGATGAATATCATCTCCGATTTCATCTTTTGCACGAATATCGAATGAGATGATCCGATCATTCCCTGATTGAGTAATGGATTCAATCATCCCGCCTTCAAGATGTTTGCGTAACACCATACAAAACATCGGAGGTTCCGCAGGGTTCGTAATCGTTTCATCCGACAATTGGACACGGGAATACGATGGGTGAGTGGATATAAGAAGTCTATGATTGATTCTGCCTGCACGCACTAATAGAACGACTTCTTGCGTGTTAGGCTGATGGATTTTTGAAATTCGGCCGTCTTTAATTTGTTGCAGCTCTTCGACCATTGCTGCCGTGAATAAACCGTCAAATGCCATGATGATTCCTCTTTCAAACGTTTTGTACCATTTTAGCACTCTCTCGGTGCGATATGTTATAATATGATAAGATTGTTTGCTAAGATGAATGGAACAACTAAAGCTAGAGAATACATAAGAAGAGGGATTATATGTACAAACAACGAGGACTGCTCATTGTCCTGTCCGGGCCATCCGGTGTCGGAAAAGGGACCGTCAGAAAAGAGCTTTTTCAACAACCTGATACGAACTACGAATACTCGATATCGATGACGACGAGAAGCCCCCGTGAAGGTGAACAGGACGGTGTCGATTATTTCTTTAGGACTCGCAATGAGTTTGAACAAATGATGAAAGAAGGAAAGTTATTGGAGTACGCCGAGTATGTCGGCAATTATTACGGTACTCCATTAGATTATGTGAACGAGACATTGGACGCCGGAAGGGACGTATTCCTGGAAATCGAAGTTGTTGGCGCTGCCCAAGTTCGTGAAAAAGTTCCTGATGCTTTATTCATTTTCCTTGCACCGCCGAGTCTGTCCGAACTTGAAGATCGTTTAATCGGCAGAGGGACGGAAGAAGCGGATGTCATTGCAAGTAGAGTAACGAAAGCACGCGAAGAGCTTGAAATGATGAACTTGTATGACTACGTAGTTGAAAATGATGAAGTATCTAAAGCTTGTGATCGCATTAACGCCATCGTTACCGCTGAGCATTGCCGCCGCGAACGTGTGGAAAAAAGATATTTACTTATGTTGGAAGGGGAATAAAATATGTTATATCCATCCGTAGACTCATTAAAGGATAAAATTGACTCGAAATACACACTCGTTACACTTGCTGCTAAGCGCGCCCGTGAAATGCAGGAAAGTGAAAATATGTTGCTTCAAACATATACTTCACATAAGTACGTCGGAAAAGCTTTAGAAGAAGTTGCTGCCGGAGCATTAACAAAACAAGTACAGGATGCTTCAATCGTGTACGAAGACGAAGTATGATGGACATTTTTTAAGCATTTGAATAAGTTTGCATACTCCCTTAGAAATAGATGTTCTTTGGGAGTTTGTCATTTTTAAAAGCATTCACGTTGTCAATCGTCCGATTTTGGACATGCATTACATATGACGTTAACGAAGAGAAAGGGTGGGGCTGTTGTTGAATAAAAAAATACTCGTCTGTGTAACCGGCGGAATCGCCGTTTACAAAGCGGTAGCACTTGTTAGTAAACTGACACAAGCAGGTGCCGAAGTAAAAGTAATTATGACGGATTCGGCGATGGAGTTCGTAACTCCGCTTTCCTTTCAAGTGATGTCGCGGAATGATGTATATTACGATACATTTGACGAAAAGGATTCGAGTGTTGTCGCTCATATTGACTTGGCTGATTGGGCGGACCTTGTTATTGTCGCGCCTGCAACTGCAAATGTTATTGGCAAGCTAGCAATCGGCATTGCGGATAATATGGTCACTACAACTCTTCTCGCCACGACGGCTGAAGTTTGGATTGCACCGGCAATGAATGTACATATGTATGAAAACAAGGCTGTTATCCGGAACATCCAACAGCTTCATGAAGACGGTTACCGATTTATAGAGCCGGCGGAAGGGTTTTTAGCATGCGGCTATGTCGGCAAAGGCAGACTTGAGGAGCCGGAAAAAATTGTCCAACTTATTATGGAGAAGTTTTCACAAGTGACCGATCTACCCCTTGCAGGGAAAAAGGTCGTCGTAACAGCCGGACCGACTAGGGAACGAATCGATCCTGTACGTTATATTTCTAATTTTTCGAGCGGTAAGATGGGGTATTCACTTGCAGAAGCGGCTGTAGCTCTTGGGGCGGAAACAGTTTTAATATCCGGTCCGGTTGAATTGCCGATTCCAAATGGCGTCCAACTTATTAACGTTGAAAGTGCTGCAGAAATGCTGGAAGCGGTATTAAGTGAATTTAATAACGCAGATGTAGTTATCAAATCGGCTGCTGTAGCGGATTATCGTCCAAAAGAGCAACATTCGCAAAAGATGAAGAAGCAAGATGGCGATTCATCCATTGAGCTCGAACGGACAACTGATATTCTTAAAACATTAGGCGAACGGAAAAAGGAACAGATTCTTGTCGGGTTTGCGGCGGAGACGAATGACGCAATTGAATATGGCATGAAGAAGCTATCCGATAAAAACTTAGACTATATTATTGTCAATGATGTAACTGATCCGGATGGTGGATTTGGCAATGATACGAATGTCGTCACGTTATTATCGAGAAAGGGGAAAACGTATCCTTTCGAAGCGATGCATAAAAAGCAATTAGCCAAAGTGCTCGTGAAAACGATTTTGGACTTGGAGAGGGACGTACCAAATGATAGCTGAAATCATTGTCGATGTGTCAGCGTATCCAATTGATCGTCCCTTTGACTACGCTGTTCCCGCCCATATGGAAAACGTAATTGAATGTGGATCAAGGGTAAAAGTCCCTTTTGGACCGAGAAAAGTAATTGGCTATGTGACTGGACTGAAGTCGGAAAGTGAAATTGAAGAGCATAAACTGAAGAAAATTGATGAACTAATCGACTTGGAGCCCGTTCTTTCTACGGAGTTAATGGGTTTAGCAAAAAAAATGGCGAGAGAGACGTTATCTTATGAAATTGATGCTTTGCAAGTGATGCTACCGGCAGCAATGCGAGCGAAATACGAGAAATTCATTAAAATTGAAAAGCCTGCTGAAATAGATGATGCTCGATTTTTATTTGAAATGAATGGACGTACACGTATCCCGCTAAAGCAGATTACAGATTCAGCCATTTTGAAGCTGGTCAAAGACTATGCGGAAAAAGGAATCGTTTCTGTAGATACGGCAATTAGCCAACAGACGGAAGTAAAGAAAGTCCGGGTTATTCACATCGGTAATTCGGAAACGCTAGACGACATGCTACTCACAATCCACCCAAACGCAAAGAAGCAGGCGGAATTAATTAGATGGATGATGGACAATGCAGGGAAGACAATGGAGGCAGCAAAACTATTGAATGAGTCCGGCATACAAAATCCGGTTCTCAAAGCTGTCATTGAAAAGGGCGGGGCGACGGAAGAGTATGTTGAAACGTATCGTGAACCGGATGCCCCAAAGCTCCTTGATACACCAATACCTCTACAGTTGACAGATGAACAGCAAGCCGCTCTTGATAAAGTGAAAGAGGCTGCTGATGCCAAAAAGGCCGAAACGTTTTTACTGCATGGCGTCACTGGAAGCGGGAAAACAGAAGTCTATTTACAAGCAATTAAGCATGTACTAGATGAAGGGAAGGAAGCGATTGTCCTCGTTCCCGAAATTTCATTGACCCCTCAAATGACAGCTCGGTTCCAAGAACGATTCGGAAGTCAAGTTGCAGTCATGCATAGTGGGTTATCCGCTGGTGAAAAATATGATGAATGGCGAAAAATCCACCGCCGGGAAGTGAAGGTTGTCGTCGGAGCAAGATCCGCCATCTTTGCTCCATTTGAAAATGTTGGGATTATCATTCTCGATGAAGAGCATGAATCGACTTATAAACAGGAGGATACGCCACGATACCATGCAAGGGATGTGGCTATCTGGCGTTCGGAATATTACGGCTGCCCGGTCATCCTCGGAAGCGCGACCCCTTCTCTCGAGTCTTACGCCCGGGCTTCGAAAGATGTCTATACATTATTGGAACTTTCGAGAAGGGCGAAGAACCAACCTCTACCTGCCGTCACGGTCGTCGATATGAGAGAGGAATTGAAGGAAGGAAATCGTTCGATGTTTTCCGTTCAATTGGCGGATGCAATCCGTCTTCGCTTAGAGAGAAAAGAGCAGACCGTCCTTTTTCTAAATAAAAGAGGATTCTCGTCTTTCGTATTGTGCAGGGATTGCGGTACGGTTGTCCAATGTCCGAACTGCGATATTTCTTTAACGTATCACCGGGCGAGTGAGAGCTTGAAATGTCATTATTGCGGATATGAAGAGCGGGTGCCGCACGCTTGTCCGGAATGTGAAAGCGAGCATATCCGGTTTTTTGGGACAGGGACTCAAAAGGCAGAAGAGGAAATTTCTAAACTATTCCCAGAAGCACGAGTACTCCGGATGGATGTAGATACAACAAGACAAAAAGGCTCACACGAACGCATACTTCGTCAATTTAGTGAAGGGAATGCGGATATTCTCCTTGGTACACAGATGATTGCAAAAGGGCTCGACTTCCCAAACATAACTTTAGTCGGGGTGTTAGCAGCGGATACGACGTTGCATTTGGCGGATTTCCGAGCTGCGGAAAAAACGTTTCAATTGATGACACAAGTAAGTGGAAGAGCGGGAAGACATGATTTGGAAGGGGAAGTTTTCATCCAGACATATTCGCCGGAACACTATGCGATTGAATTAGCAAAAACACAACATTACGAGACGTTTTATTATTTGGAGATGTCATCACGGAGACAATTTGGCTATCCTCCATTCTTTTTTATAACGCTTGTACAGTTTTCGCATGAGGATTTATTGAAAGTCGCTGACTTTGCAGAAAAAGGGAGCCGCTACTTGAAAAGTTCATTATCCCCAACTACCGTCATTATTGGTCCGGCTGCGGCTGCGATCAGTCGTGTGAACAATAGATATCGATACCAATGTTTGATAAAATACAAAAAAGAGCCGAAGCTAATTGAAACGCTTCAGCAATTAATTAGAATGTATCGTACGAATTGGATGAAGGAAGGTCTTACCATGACAGTGGATATGGATCCGACTTCTATTTTTTAATCGATACAGACATGTTAGAAATGAGGAATTGAATTGGCAATACTAGAAATCGTAAAAAGTCCTTCAATGTTGCTAACACAGCGTTGCAAGGAAGTGGAGAAGTTTGATGAGAAATTAGCTAAACTGCTTGATGATATGTATGACACGATGGTTCATGCGGATGGTGTTGGACTTGCGGCTCCTCAAGTGGGAGAGCTCGTCCGAGTTGCTATCGTTGATATGGGAGAAGGAAATGATGTCATCGAAATGGTAAACCCTGTAGTCACAGCAATTGGAGGTTCTGTCGTAGAAGTGGAAGGCTGCTTAAGTTTCCCGGATCTCTACGGAGAAGTGGAACGTCCATTTTTCGTGCGTATCGAAGCACAGGAGCGGGATGGCTCATTATACGAACTCGAAGCGGAAGACTACGAAGCGCGGGCAATTTTGCATGAAATTGATCATTTGGATGGAATATTATTTGATTCGAAAATAACACGGATTGTTGATCCGGAGGAATTTGAAGAGATGAACGAGGAGGATACAATCGAATGACAAAAATCGTATTCATGGGGACTCCCGACTTTTCAGTTCCAGTCTTGACGATGTTGCACAAGGAAGGTTTTGACATCATTGCAGTCGTCACTCAACCTGATCGACCTGTTGGAAGGAAGCGGGTGCTCACTCCTCCACCAGTAAAAGAAGAGGCAATTCGACTAGGCTTGCATGTGTTGCAACCTGAAAAACTAAGAGCTTCAGAAGAACTTGAGGCACTCATACAAATGAAGCCAGACTTAATTGTCACAGCTGCATACGGACAGATTCTACCGAAAAATCTTCTCGATGCTCCTCGTCTAGGGTGCGTTAATGTCCATGCTTCGTTGTTACCGAAATACCGTGGAGGCGCACCTATCCACCAAGCAGTTATCGATGGCGAGACGGAAACTGGCGTCACAATTATGTATATGGTGGAAAAGCTCGATGCGGGTGACATCATTTCACAAATAACAGTTCCGATTACTGAAGAGGACAATACTGGAATTCTATTCGAAAAGTTGTCGGTTGCAGGCACTACATTATTGAAAGAGACATTGCCTTCCATTATTGCCGGCACGAATGAACGGATTCCTCAAGATGAAAGCTTCGTTTCATTTGCAGGAAATATAACTCGCGAACAAGAAAAAATCGACTGGTCACGAAGTGGCAACGATATTTTCAATCAAATCCGAGGATTGTATCCGTGGCCTGGAGCGTATTCTGTATTTGAAGGAGAGAACGTGAAGATTTGGAAAGCGGAAAAATCCGACATCACTATTGAGGCTACACCAGGAACAATTATTAAATTATTGAAAGACAAACTCATTATCAAAACAGGCGATGAAACATCGATTGCGATCACTGAATTACAGCCTGCCGGCAAAAAACGATTGTTAGCGGAAGAATTCTTGAATGGCGTCGGAGCCAAATGGGATGAAGGGGACCAATTCGAATGACAAATGCCAAAAAGAGGATTTGGAACGGCAATGTTCGGGATGCTGCATTATCAATATTGATGGAAATCAATCAGAATCAGGCTTACAGCAACCTTCTGCTCAACCGGACGATCAAGAAATACAATATTGATCCGAAAGACAGAAATTTATTAACCGAATTAACATATGGTACTTTGCAACATCGGCTAACATTGGATTATTATCTAGAGCCATTCGTAAAAGGGAAGTTGGACCCATGGGTAAGAGAATTATTGCGTTTATCGATTTACCAAATTGTCTATTTGACGAAAATTCCTCCACACGCAGTCGTTCATGAAGCAGTGGAAATCTCGAAAAGAAGAGGACATAAAGGGATAGCGTCAACTGTAAATGGCATTTTACGTTCTGTCTTGCGAAAAGGCGTCCGCCAGCTTGAAGAGATTGAGGACGAAATTGAAAGAATGTCGGTTGAAACGAGTCATCCTGCTTGGCTAATTGAACGATGGGTGAAGCAATTCGGTAAGGAAGAAGCTTTTGCGATGGCTCATGAGAACAATCATCCCGCTCGTATGACGGCAAGGGTCAATTCGTTGAAAGCGACAGTCGACGAAGCGATGAAGGAACTAGAAAAGGAAGGAATTGAAACGTCAAAAGGAGAAGTTATTCCGTTGAGCATTCAAGCGTCAAGTGGAAGCTTAGCGAATACTGAAGCATTCGAAAAAGGTTTGTTGACGATTCAAGATGAAAGTTCCATGCTTCCTGTACTTGCACTTGACGTGAAGCCTAATATGAAAGTGTTGGACATGTGTGCTGCTCCAGGTGGAAAAACGACATTCATTGCCGAACAGATGAATGACAAAGGCGAAATATACGCACATGATTTACACGACCATAAACTTACACTTATCGAATCGAATGCGAACCGTCTCGGCATCCAATCGATTAAAACGAAAAGTGGAGACAGCCGAGAGTTGGACTCCGTTTACGAACCTGCCTCCTTTGACCGAATTCTTGTTGATGCTCCTTGCAGTGGTCTAGGAGTAATTCGTCGGAAGCCTGAAATAAAATACAATAAGACGGAACAAGACTTGAAAAGTTTGACAGAAATTCAAGGACAATTGCTCGATACAGCTTATCGGTTAATAAAAGATGATGGAATCATTGTCTATAGCACATGTACAATCGAGTACGATGAAAACGAAGGGATGGTACGCACATTCCTGGAAAAATATCCAGATATGGAGATCGCTTCGCTCGATATGTTAGAGAATAATGCTTCCTTGGCAATTAAAGATGATTTGTTGCAAGTATTGCCGCATCATTTTGGTAGCGATGGATTTTTCGTAGCAGCTTTCCGTAAGAGGAAGGATTAAAGTTCGACTACTAACGTCGAGCATAGGATAAGGGTAAATGAAGATTTAAAAGGGGGGGACGAGTGTTGCGGTTTGAAGTAGTGACAGATATCGGAAAAAAACGGACAGTAAATGAGGATAGCGCGGCAATCTTTGCAATCCAGGACGGTCCGACGCTCGCAGTTGTCGCGGATGGCATGGGAGGCCATCGAGGCGGGGACTTTGCAAGCTCAACGGCAGTCGGCATACTTGGCGAACAGTTTTTGAAAGTGGATAATCCCGCAAGTATGGAAGAAGAAGACTGGAAAGAATGGCTTCAAGAGACGGTGTTGCACATCAACAAAACATTATTCGAAATAGCTGAAAATGATGAAGACTTCAAAGGGATGGGGACTACATTGGATGCGGTGCTCATCTATGGAAATAACGGTCTTGTTGCTCACATCGGGGATAGCCGAGTCTACACGATAAACCGGTATGAAATTCAGCAAATTACGAAGGACCACTCTTTCGTTAACATATTGCTTGACTCCGGGGAAATTACCGAAGAGGAAGCGGCTAAACACCCTCAACGAAATTGGATTATGCGAGCAGTAGGATCTGAAAAATCGATCGTGCCCGACTTTCACAAGATCAAACTCGATGAGCAGACGTATTTGCTCATTTGCACGGATGGTCTAAGTAATAAAGTCGATTATGAGAGCATTCAAACTATCGTCACTTCCGATGGGGATTTGTATGATAAGGCAGTTGAGTTAGTTGAGCTTGCGAATGAATTAGGTGGAGAAGACAATATTTCCGTCATTTTAGCGAGTCCTTACGATTCGGAGGTGAGCAAATGATGATCGGCAAACGAATCGGCGGTCGTTATGAAGTGCTCAGGGGAATCGGCGAAGGTGGTATGTCGAAAGTCTATTTAGCACATGACATCATTTTGGACCGTGATGTTGCCATTAAAGTGCTAAATTATAATTTCGCAAATGAGCAGGATTTGAAAAAGAGATTCCAACGGGAAGCACTTTCTGCGACTAGCTTGTCTCATCCGCATATTGTTAATATTTTTGATGTCGGAGAGGAAGAAGAGCTTCATTATTTAGTAATGGAATATATTGAAGGTCAAACTCTAAAGAAATATATCCATACAAATGGCCCTTTACCGGTCCAACAAGCGGTCAAAATTATGAGGCAGCTCGTATCCGCCATTTCCAATGCACATCATAACGGAATTGTCCATCGCGATATTAAACCACAAAATATTTTAATGGACACGGAAGGCAATGTAAAAATAACCGATTTCGGAATTGCGATGGCTTTAAGCGCTACAGCACATACGAAGACGAATTCAGTTATCGGTACAGTCCATTATTTATCCCCCGAACAAGCAAGGGGCGGAATGGCGACGAGAAAGTCGGATATATATTCATTGGGGATCGTTTTTTATGAATTATTGACGGGTGAACTTCCGTTTTCTGCAGAAACAGCAGTTGCAATCGCATTAAAACATTTGCAGGAAGAGACACCTTCCGTTCGGTTAGCTTATCCGGGTATTCCGCAAAGTGTAGAAAATGTTATTTTAAAAGCGACAGCGAAAGATGCTACATACAGATATCAGTCATCGGATGAAATGTATGAGGATTTACTCACTGTTTTATCACCCGAAAGGCAGCGTGAAGAGAAATTCACAATTCCTTTCGATGATGATCAAACACGTGTCATCCCAGCAATTACAAATTCTTCGAATTATGATGATACGGATGCAACAAAAGTTATCGAGCCAGTCGTTCCTGAACCGGTTCAACAACAGAAGAAGAAACGAAAAAAATGGCCGATTGTCGTCGGTTTATCGGCAGTGTTACTAGCAGCCGCTGTCATCCTTGTCGTTTTTTGGTCGTCCATTTTTGGACCTAAAACCGAATTGGTTCCAGATGTCGTCGGCTTGGATGAAGCGGTAGCGATTACACTATTAGAAGAAAAAGGATTTGTCGTTGAAGAGAAGGTGGAAGATTATTCATACGAATACCCCGCTGGACAAGTTTTCAGAACAAATCCAGAAGTAAACAAACAGCTGGAAATCGGATCATCGGTTACCATTTTCGTAAGTATTGGAAAAGAAACGATGGAACTAACAAATTACGTTAACAGGGATTATGAAGAAATCGCTAATTTCCTGGAAGGTTTCGGTTTTAAGATTACATCAGAAGGTGTCTTCTCTGATGCCCCGAAAGGACAAATTTTAAAGCAGATACCTGAAGCAGGAGAAGAAGTTGTTCCGGAAGAAACGGAGATCATCTTTACAGTTAGTGCAGGAAAAGAAATGAAAACACTTGCTGACTTAACCAATTACAGTCGGAAAGAATTGGACGATTATGCCGAATCATCAGGCTTTAATATTTTTATTGTCAGTAGTGAAGAATCCGAAACGGTCCCGGAAGGCCATGTCATTTCACAAAAACCATCTCCGGATTCCGAACTAGAAAAAGGTTCGAGAGTCGACGTAGTCGTATCAAAAGGTAAGGAGAAGAAATCGGTAAAAGTGTTTTTCGATACGGTTACTATTCCATACGAACCAACTAATTACGATGAAGAAGATGAGTATTCAAGCCCAGAACCACAAATAGTTAAAATTTATATCCAAGATAGTAAACATTCGATGACTGATCCGGTTGCAGAATTTACGATAACCGAAGATACGAAAAGAGAAATTACAGTCGAATTGGAAGAAGGCCAACGTGGTGGATATAAAGTTCATCGTGATTCTTTAATAATCGCGGAAAGAACATTCAATTATGATGACGACGTCGAATAGGAAGGAGGGATTGGATGCCGGAAGGACAAATTAGAAAAGCGATTAGTGGGTTTTACTATGTGAAAAATGAGAACGAGGATCTTATCCAATGTAAAGGTCGGGGGGTTTTCAGAAATAGAGGGATTACCCCCCTTGTTGGTGATTTTGTCACGATTGTGCAGGAAGGCGATAATGACGCAACAATTACCGAGGTACATGAAAGGAAAAATGAGCTCGTTAGGCCACCGATTGCAAACGTTGACCAGGCGTTGCTCGTGTTTTCAATCGTTGAACCTGATTTCAGCCTTCATCTTTTGGATCGATTCCTCACTGTCATTGAATCGGTCGGCATAAAGCCGGTCATCTGTTTGACGAAAAAAGACATTGCAGGTGAAAAGGAGCTTCTTCAAGCTGAATCAGCTGCTTCCTACTATCGTGAAATTGGATATGATGTGATCTTTACGTATATCGAAGATCCGAATCTATTCACTTTGCTTCAACCGTCATTGGAAGGAAAGACGACCGTTCTTGCAGGTCAGTCTGGAGTCGGGAAATCGACATTGCTGAATACGTTGATTCCTGAACTTTCTTTGAAGACAGGCGAGATTTCGGAAGCGCTTGGCAGGGGAAGGCATACAACCCGTCATGTCGAGCTGCTGGAAGTGGCAGGCGGACTAGTCGCTGATACTCCGGGTTTCAGCTCACTTGATTTTGATCATATCGAGAAAGAGGAATTACGAGACTATTTCATTGAAATGGAAAACGCAGCACATGAATGTAAGTTCAGAGGTTGTTTGCATTTGAAGGAGCCGGGATGTGCCGTGAAAAAGAAAGTTGAGACAGGGGAAATCCTGCAGTCCCGTCACACTCATTATTTACACTTTTTACAAGAGATTACTGACCGAAAGCCGAGGTATTGACAATGATTAAAATAGCACCGTCCATATTAGCAGCGGATTTTTCAAAGTTGGCAGATGAAGTGAAAGACGTAGAGAAAGCGGGAGCAGAGCTAATTCATATCGATGTGATGGATGGCCACTTCGTTCCGAATATTACTATGGGACCGATTGTTGTAGAGGCGTTGCGTCCCGTAACGAATCTTCCATTGGATGTTCATCTCATGATTGAAAATCCCGATGCATATATTGAACAGTTCGCGAAAGCTGGAGCGGATTATATTACTGTCCATGTGGAGGCTTGCAAGCATTTGCACCGCACGATTCAATTGATCCGCTCGTTCGGTGTAAAGCCGGGTGTCGTACTTAATCCGCATACACCAGTCGAACATATCTTACA